>JACCXW010000140.1 GCA_013696785.1 Geodermatophilaceae bacterium
GCGATGCCCACTGACGGTCGGGGCAGGTGGTACAGCATGTGCATCGCCAGGACCACGTCCACACTGCGGTCGTCGAACGGTAGAGCTTGCACGTCGGCGACGATGTCCGGCGCCATCCCTGCGGACAGATCCGCCCCCAGACAGCTGAGATCCGGGCGCAGGGTCCGCAGCCGGGACAGGTAGGCGCCATTCCCACAACCCACATCGACGAGCTTTCCGCTGCGATCGGCCACTGCAACGACGACCTGGCCGGGCAGATCGTGGTGGGGTCGCTGCCACCGGTAGATCGCCTGCCGCGCCGCCAGGTTGCGCGCGTCGGCATACGCCTCGGTAGTGAGTACAGCCCGGTCGGTGGTGGGCACGGCGTCAGTCCCGGCGCCGCAGGCCGTAGACGGTGTCGGTCCCGTCCGCGGTCAGCACCAGATTTCGCGCTCCGGCCGGCAGTATCCACAACTCTGTCCATCCATGCCCTGCACCGTTTTCGTCCGCCAGCGGGATGTGGCACGCATCTTGGCATTGACGGCCGGGCCGCTGTCACTCGGCAGCAGGACGAGGTCGGCGCCGCGCACGCGCAGCCTGGCCGACGTCCAGGGTTCCCGCCGCATCGCCCGACCCCAGGCACCGGCCCTGAAAAGCACGCCGATCCCAATAGGTACGGCGCCCATCGCCACCATGCTCAGAACCACCAGCGCCGGTCCGATCCCGGGAATGCGATGGGGCTCGTCGAGCAACCGCGCGGTGCTCGGGTCGGCCCGGTCGTAGCGCACCTCCACCTGCTCCCCGACGGCGTAGTCCCGTCCCGAGACCACGTCCAGAGTCCCCGTATAGGTCTGCCCGTCCGCGTCGTAGCTGAAGGTCACGGTCTGCGTATCGGCGGACTGGATGGTGGCGGTGGTCGCCGCCCCTTCGTCCAGGAGATTCTGCGAGCGGGCCAGCACCAGCTGGGCGGCGACGACGACGAGTACCGCGCAGGCGACCCCCATGGCCAACCACCGCAGGCCGCCCGAACGGTAGGAGCTCCAGGCCTGCCGGGACTGTTCGTAGTCCCACGCCACCCGCTCGCCGGCCATCCGGCCACCGTAGGCCTTCGCGACCGCACGGGGCCGCACCGCCGGGTAGCGTTGACTGGATGCCTTCGACCCGGCCACGTAGCCTGTCTGACTGGTTGCGGACGCGCTCCGACGAGTGGCTGGCCGGGCTGCTCCGAGCGCGTCCCGACCTGGCGGTACCGGTGCCGGCGGACATGGGAGTGCTGTCCAGCCGGATCGGCGTACGCGTCTCGGCCGGTCGGGCATTGGAGGACCTCGACGCGTTCACCCTCCAGGTGCTCGACGGCCTGCTGCTCACCCAGACCACCTCGTCGTACGCCGATCTGCGGGAGCTGTTGGGTGCCGAGGTGCCTGACAAGGCTGTCCGGGCGGCGCTCGAGCGTCTCCGTGAGGTCGCCATCGTCTGGGGCGAGGACGACGAACTGCACGTCGTCAGCACCGTGCGCGAACTCATGTCGCCGTACCCGGTCGGGCTCGGTCGGCCGATCGCCACGCTGGTGGCCGCTCTCTCCGACGCGCAGGTGGCACCGGTCCTGAGCGCCCTTGGATTGCCCGAGCAGCGACAGCCGGGCGCGACGGACAGCATCGCTCTGCTCTTCGCCGATCCGTACCGGGTCCAGGATCTGCTGGTCACCTGCGGTGCCAGCGAGCGAGCCGCCCTCGCGCAACTGGACGCCGGCCCACCACTGGGTCAGCTTCCAGGCGCGCAGCGGCCGTTCAGCCAGGCGGAGGCGACGACGCCGGTACGCCGGCTGCTCGTCCATGGGTTGCTCGTCGCGATCGGTCCGGACACCGTCGAACTGCCCCGCGAGGTCGGCCTCGCACTGCGCGGCGACGCGCCGCTGGGGCCGAGTCGGCTGCCGCCGCCCCCATCGCGGGCTCAGGACATCGGACAGTCCACGGTCGACAAGACAGCCGCAGGACAGGTGCTGACGGCACTCCGGCAGGTCGAGCAACTGCTGGAGATGCTCGGCGTCGACGGTCCGCCGGTGCTCCGCTCGGGCGGCCTCGGCATCCGTGAGTTGCGCCGGATCGCCAAGACGCTGGACCTCACCCAGCAGCAAGCCGCCGTCTACCTGGAGATCTGCGTCGCGGCCGGTCTAATGGACCACTCCCCCAGCGTTGACTCGCAGTGGCTGCCCACACGCAACTTCGACGTCTGGCTCGCCCGGTCGCCCGAGCAGCGGTGGGCCCAGATCGCCACTGCCTGGGTGGACATGACCACCTGGCCGGGACTAGTGGGCCAGAAGGACGATCGCGACAAGTCCATCAACGCGCTGTCCTTCGACGTGAGCCGGACATGGGCGGCGACGGTACGGCGGCGCACCCTGGAACTGTTGGCCGGACTGCCGGCGGGCTCCGCGCTCGGAGCCGACGCCGTCGTTGAACAGTTGGCTTGGCTGTGGCCGCGGCGGGCGTTCGCCGGCCGGATCGAACTAGTAACCGCCGTTCTCGCCGAGGGTGAGCACCTGGGCCTGCTCGGTCGCGGCGGTTTGAGTAGGGCCGGGCGCGCTGCTCTCACCGGACGTGACGCGGCCGCCGCCCTCATCGGCTCCCTACCCGAACCCGTAGACCACGTCCTCATCCAGGCCGACCTGACGGTCGTGGCACCCGGCCCCTTGGAGCCGGCCCTGGCGCGCGAGATCGCAGTCGTCGCCGACGTCGAGTCCTCCGGCGGCGCGACGGTGTACCGGATCGACGAGCGGACCGTGCGCCGGGCACTGGACAGCGGCCGCACCGCAGCCGATCTGCAGGAACTGTTCGCCGCCCGGTCACGCACGGCCGTGCCGCAGGCGCTCAGCTACCTCGTCGAGGATGTGGCGAGACGGCATGGCCGGCTCCGCGCCGGAAGTGCGACGGCGTACCTGCGCTGCGACGACGATGCGCTGCTCGCAGAACTGATCGCAGATCGGCGAACCGCTGCCCTGCGGCTGCGCCGGATCGCACCCACGGTGCTCGTCGCCGGGACACCTGTGAAAACGCTGCTCGAGGTGTTGCGGGAAGCCGGCTACGCGCCGGTCGCCGAGGACCCGGACGGTTCCGTGGTGCTGAGCCGCCCGGACTCCAAACGGCTGGGCCCGCGCACGCATCGCCCACGGTCCGGTGCCCCGCTGCCGTCGGACGACCAGCTCATCGAGGCGGTCCGCAAGATCAGGGCGGGCGACCGGGCGGCCAGCAACGCCCGCCGGATGCCGGTCGGCACCCGGGTACCGGGGGTGACCACAGCGGCGACGTTGGAATTGCTGCAAGAGGCGATCTACGCGGACCGGCAGGTCTGGCTCGGCTACGTCGATGCCGACGGCTCGGCCACCCAGCGCATCGTCGAGGTCGTGTCGCTCAGCGGTGGGTTCCTTCAGGCGTTCGACTTCACCGCGGGCGCGCCGCGGACCTTTGCCCTGCACCGCATCACGTCGGCGGCTCTGCTCGAGCCCGCGGACTGACCGGACCTCCCGGGCTGGCAATGGTTGAAAGAGCGGGGCTGCATGCAGCCCCGCTCTCCCAGCGCTGGATTACGGACGGGCGGAGGCCACGACCGACTCAGCCTGCGGCGCGATCGCGGGGGTCTCCTCGGAGCCGGTCTTCAGCGGCTTCTCCTTGAGGAACAGCGCGACGACGAAGGCCAGCACGAGGAACGGAACGCCGATCAGGAACACGTCACCGATGGCGTCGCCGAAGGCGCCCAGCACGATGTCGCGAGCCGGTCCGTCGAGCGCCTGGATCGCGGTCACGTTGTTCACGTCGATGGAGCCGGCGGACGGGAGCCCCGCGCCGCCAAGCCCCTCTGCCAGGTAGCGCGCAAGTTGGCTGCCGAGAACGGCACCGAACACCGCCGTACCAATGGCTGCGCCCATCTGCCGGAAGAACGTCGTCGAGCCGGTGGCCGCACCCATGTCGCGGTGCGGCACGTCGTTCTGAATCGCCGTGACCAGGGTCTGCATGGTCATGCCGAGGCCGACACCGAACACGAGCATGAACACCCCGATCCGCCAGTACGGCGTGTCGACGGCCAGTGTGGACATCAACAACAGCGCCACTACGAGCAGTGCCGACCCGACGACCGGGAAGATCTTGTAGCGCCCGGTCTTGCTCATCAGAAGTCCGGCGACTACCGAGGACGAGAGGAGACCGAGTACTACGGGGAGCATCGCCAGGCCGGAGCGGGTCGCGGAGTATCCCTGCACCGCCTGCAGGTACAACGGCAGGAACACGATCGCGCCGAACATGGCGACACCCGCGCAGAAGCCGAAGATGTTGCCGATCCGGAACGTGGGGTTGGCGAAGAGCTGCATCGGGATGATCGGCTCCACCGCCCGTAGCTCGATGACGATGAACGCGGCGGTCAGAGCAACGGCCAGCCCGAGCAAGATCAGCGCACCGCCCTCGGCCCAGCCGTAGTCGCGGCCGCGCCACTCCAGATACAGCAGAAGCGAGGTGACCGCACCGACGACGGCCGCGGCGCCGAGATAGTCGATCTTGTGCTCACGTTTGATCACCGGCATCGTCAGCACGGCCGACGTGATGAACAGTGCCGCGATGCCGATAGGCAGGTTTATGTAGAAGATCCAGCGCCAGCCCGGCCCGTCGGTGAAGAACCCGCCGAGCAGCGGTCCGGCCACGCTGGAGACAC
Organism: Geodermatophilaceae bacterium; assembly: GCA_013696785.1. Classification (GTDB taxonomy): domain Bacteria; phylum Actinomycetota; class Actinomycetes; order Mycobacteriales; family Geodermatophilaceae; genus JACCTY01. The sequence continues at coordinate 4,678 of JACCXW010000140.1, forward strand.
CGAACACCGCACCGAAGTAGCCTTGGTAGCGGCCACGGTTCCTGGGCGCGATGACATCTCCGATGATGCTCAGCGCGATCGAGAACAGCCCACCGCCGCCGATCCCCTGCAGTGCGCGGAAGGCGATCAGCTGCTCGATTGTCTGGCTGAAGCCGCACAGCGCCGAGCCGATCAGGAAGATGCTGATGGCGATCTGGAAGATCAGGCGCCGACCGTAGAGATCGGAGATCTTCCCCCACAGCGGGGTCACCGCGGTGGCCGTGAGCAGGTACGCCGTGACCACCCAGGACAGCTTGTCCAGACCGCCGAGCTCGCTGGTGATCGTCGGTAGCGCCGTACCCACGATGCTCTGGTCCAACGCGGCGAGCAGCATGCCGCTCATCACTCCGACCATCACAAGGACGATCTGCTTGTGGCCGAGGTATGCCGGGGCCTCGGATGTCTCGGCGGTCATGTATTGCTCCGTGTCTCTGCTGAGGGATTGAGGCTGCGGGCTGCCCTGGTGACCAGGACGGCCAGCGTGTGCCGGTCCTTGTCACTCCAATCCGCCAGCCCGCGGTCGAGGGCCGCCGATCGGGCGCCCATCGCCGCGTCGTACAGGGATTGGCCCTGCTTGGTGATCTTCAGCAGGCTCGCCCGTCGGTCGTCCGGGTCTTCGATCCGGGTCACGTATCCGGCTTCCTCCAAGGACTTCACGTGCCGGCTGACCGTCGAGACGTCCAGCCGCGAACACTCAGCGAGATCGGACACCCGGCGCGGCGCCGACGCACGAAGATGACGTAACAGGAACACCGTCGCCGGGTCCTCCCGCTCGCCGGCGCGACGCTTCAAAGCGGTGATGATGTCGATGAGACCGGACAGGATTTCCTGACCCTCGGTCCCCACAGTAGATGCATGCACCCTGCAACTATACGACGTCCTGGTTGGTGTGGCGGCCGCCCTCGAGCGGGGATCACTCGGCCTCGGATCCTCTGGGCGGCAGGGGGATGGGAAAGTGCCGGACCGGCGTTGCAGACTGGGACATCGCCGTACGCCGAAGAGGAGACTGCCTAGGTGACCGACGGACCGCTGATCGTGCAGTCGGACAAGACTCTGCTCCTGGAGGTCGATCACCCCCAGGCGCAGGACTGCCGGATGGCGATTGCCCCCTTCGCAGAACTGGAGCGCTCCCCGGAGCACGTTCACACCTACCGCCTGACACCGCTCGGCCTGTGGAACGCGCGAGCGGCCGGGCACGACGCCGAGCAGGTCGTCGACGCGCTCGTCCGGTTCAGCCGGTATGCCGTACCGCACGCGCTGCTCATCGATGTCGCCGACACCATGGACCGCTTCGGTCGGCTGCAATTGGTCAACGACCCCGTGCACGGGCTGATCCTGCATGCGCTGGACCGCGCGGTTCTCGAAGAGATCGTCCGGCAGAAGAAAATCATGCCGATGCTCGGCGCCCGCATCGACGGTGACTCCGTGCTCGTGCACGCCAGCGAACGGGGCAGGCTGAAGCAAGCTCTGCTGAAGGTCGGCTGGCCGGCGGAGGACCTGGCCGGATACGTCGACGGCGAGGCGCACCCGATCGAGCTGGATCAGAGCGAATGGACGCTGCGCGACTACCAGCAGCAGGCTGTCGACGGTTTCTGGGCCGGCGGCTCCGGCGTCGTCGTACTCCCCTGTGGCGCCGGTAAGACCCTCGTCGGTGCGGCCGCCATGGCGCAGGCCAAGGCCACCACGCTGATCCTGGTCACGAACACCGTCGCCGGCCGGCAGTGGAAACGGGAGCTGATCGCCCGCACCTCGCTCACCGAGGATGAGATCGGCGAGTACTCCGGCGAGCGCAAGGAGATCCGGCCTGTCACGATCGCGACGTACCAGATCATGACGACGCGGCGAAAAGGTGAATACCTGCACCTGGACGTGTTCGGCGCCCGTGACTGGGGGCTGATCGTGTACGACGAGGTGCACCTGCTGCCCGCGCCGATCTTCCGGCTGACCGCGGACCTGCAGTCCCGCCGCCGGCTCGGCCTGACCGCCACACTGGTCCGTGAGGACGGCCACGAAGGTGACGTGTTCAGCCTGATCGGGCCGAAGCGGTACGACGCGCCGTGGCGCGACATCGAGGCACAGGGCTGGATCGCCCCGGCTGACTGCACCGAAGTGCGGGTGACGCTCACCGACGCCGAGCGGATGGCGTACGCAACAGCAGAGCCGGAGGATCGCTACCGGGTTTGTGCGACTGCCCGGACGAAATTCGCCGTCGTCCGCAGCCTCGTCGCCCGGCATACCGAGGAGCAGGTGCTGGTGATCGGCGCCTACCTCGACCAGATCGACGAACTCGGGGCCGAGTTGGACGTACCGGTGATCCAGGGCTCCACGACGAACCGGGAACGCGAGCGCCTCTACGCCGCGTTCCGGCTCGGCGAGATCCCGACACTGGTGGTGTCCAAGGTCGCGAACTTCTCCATCGACCTACCGGAAGCCTCGGTCGCAATCCAGGTGTCCGGCACGTTCGGCTCGCGGCAGGAGGAAGCGCAGCGGCTCGGCCGGGTGTTGCGGCCCAAGTCCGACGGCCGGCAGGCGCACTTCTACACCGTCGTGTCCAGGGACACCCTCGACCAGGACTACGCTGCGCACCGGCAGCGGTTCCTCGCCGAGCAGGGCTACGCCTACACGATCGTCGACGCCGACGACGTCGTCGGGCCGGCGCTGCCCGAGGTGTGACAGGCGGACCGGGCCTGCCTGACGGCAGCTGACCTAACGAGCAGGTCATTCCAGGACGCTCGCGCGGAGCACCCGGAACCGGCGAAGCGTCGGCGCGGTCGTAGCACCAAAGGGCAATAGCCAGCGGCCTAGCCGGCGCTGACACTAACCGCAGCCGACGAAGGAGCCACCGTGCGTGTTGCCCAAGTGACCACCCGGTTTGCAACCTTGTTCTTCGTGTGTCTGGTCCCTGCCACGGCCATCGTCGCGACGTCAGCCCCTACGGCGGCCGCTGGCGCGAGCTGGACCCGGCAGAGCCCACAACCAACCGGTCAGCGGCTCAATGCGGTCGACATGGTTTCCGCGACGCAGGCATGGGCGGTCGGCGAGCACGGCGCGATCGTGCATACCGGCGACGGCGGCGCGACGTGGCGCCAGCAGGGCAGCAAGACGACCGAGCCGCTCAACGCCGTACGGTTCATCGACCCCCTGCACGGCTTGGCGATGGGTAACACCAGCCTGTACACCACCGACGGCGGCATCACCTGGCGCCGCGGCAGCGGCGCACTCGGAACCGTGTATGGCGTGGAGATGTCCGACGCCCAGCACGGTTTCGCCAGCGTCGGCGCGGACTTCATCTACCGCACCGTCGACGGCGGAGTCACCTGGACCCGCCAGAGCATGCCCATCGTCATCGGCCGGGTGCAATTCTTCGACCCGTTGAACGGCGTCGCTTCCGGTACTGGCGTGCTCCGCACCACCGACGGCGGCGCGACGTGGACGAGGGTGCCCGGTGCAACTGGCGGCCCGTTCTTCATCGATTTCGACGAGGGGTGGTCGGTCAGCGGCGACAGCGCAAGGCACACCGTGGACGGCGGCGTGACATACAGCACCCAGGCCGTGCCGCCGGGCACCTGGGCCAACGACGAGCACTTCGTCGATGCACAACACGGCTGGGCCGTCGGAGCCGAATCCAACATCATCGCAACGACCAACGGCGGTGCGACCTGGGTGACCCAGCGGGGTGGCGTCGGCAGCGGCATCGCCAACCGGTACCCCTTGAACGCGGTCGACTTCACAGACGCCAGCCGGGGGTTGGCGGTCGGAAACTGCGGCACCATCCTGTCCACCGCGAACGGCGGTGGCTCGTGGCGGCAACGGCTGAGCGGTTCGTGCACGCTCACCAGCGACATCGCCGCAACCGACGCCAACCATCTCTGGGCGGCCCAGTCCGACGGCGAGGTGCTGCGAACCGTCGACGGCGGCCGGCACTGGCAGCGGGTCATCCTGCCGACGGCCAACCTCAACGCCGGGTACCTCGGAGCGGTCGACTTCGTCGACAACCTGAACGGCTGGGTCGTCTCCAGTGCCGGCACGGTAGGTGACCAGTTCGTCTTCCACACCACCGACGGTGGCCGCACCTGGAAGCAGCAGGGACCCCAGGGCGACCCCGCCAACCTGTTCGGGATCGACTCCGTCGACGGCAGGACCGTAGTGGCGGTCGGCTACGCCTGCTGCGTCGGGCCCCAGATCACCCGCTCCACCGACGGCGGAGACACCTGGACTGTCCTGCCCAGCCAGCTCAGCTCGTACGGCGGACGCTTCCGCGCCGTGCAGTTCGCGACAGTCAGCACCGGCTGGATCGCCGGCGACGACGGTGCGCTGCTCAAGACGACCAACGGTGGCGCCACCTGGAAGCAACAGGACCCGCTCGGTCTGTACCGTTCCGGTGCCACCTACCTCGATCTGTCCTTCGTCGACGCACAGACCGGCTGGATCGCGGTCTCCGGCGCCAGCCTGGAGAGCTATCTGCTCCGCACGACAGACGGCGGCCGCACCTGGCAGAAGCAACCCGTGCCGGTGCCGTCGGCGACCCGCGTCGTGGCCGCGCCGGGCGGTGTCGTCTGGGTCGGCGGGCTCGGGTCGGTGGCCTGGAGCGCGGACGCCGGCGCCACCTGGACGGTAGAGCGGCCGGCGCCGGACGCTGCCTACGACGCGATCGCCGTCGTTGGTACCAGTGTGTGGGCTGGCGGCACGGACATCGGGGAGGAAACCGGCGGCGTCTGGCGGCGACCCTAACCGTCCTACATGGCTTCCGCAGACCAGCATGGGCAGGTCCGCCCTCTGCGCGGAGAGCTAGCGGCGTACCCGCCTGGCTGAGCGTCAAGCTCAGCCAGGACGGCCGCGGTCACCCGAACCCCCGGTCGTCCTGCTTCAGCGCGGTGTCCACCGACAAGGCACTAGCGACCACCATGCTCAGCAGCGGATCGTCGAGCGGCCGATGAATCTGCACGACGTAGTTGTCCGCCGTCGTGAACATCGTCTTGACCAGGCCCTCCCAGGTCTTGGTGATCCGGGCGACCTCCGCGCCGCCCCGTTCGAGGATGGCGAAGTTCCACGCCCGCCAGTTTTCGGCCTGGATGGACCCAAGCACCCCCTGCGGTGTGTCGAAGTTGAAGCGGATCTTGCCGAAGGCGTTCTGCTGCGCGATCCGGCCGACCTCCTGTCCGTCGGGGCGGGACACGATGACGGTGGACTTGACGAACTTCGCCGGGCGAGTCAACACCAGCTGGGCGTAGCCGTTGGCGTCGCGCACTTCCAGCCGGTGGGTCAGGAACTGATCAACCGACGTCAGGAAGCGCAGCGCCTTTTTGACGCCGCTCTGCCCGACCTCGACCACCGAGCCGAGCTGCGTGCCACCGCGGTCGTAGACGGCGTACTCGTTCGTGAGCTCGATCAGCTTGGCCTTCTGGTTGACCACCAGCACCGGTTCGGTGAATAAGGTGCCGCCGCCCTGGTGCGTCGGGGCGACGTGGGCCTGTTCCTGTACCTGGCGTTGCACCCGACCGGGATCGCTGACCTGCACGGGGGGTGGCTGCTGGGTGTGATCCGTCCACTGGTTGCCGTCCCACCAGCGTTGCGCCGCGGCCCCCGACGGATCGGCGTACCA
>JACCXW010000164.1 GCA_013696785.1 Geodermatophilaceae bacterium
ACTCGAAGACGGTCGCCGTCGAGTTCGCTGCGACCTCGATCTCCTCGGACTTTCCGATCGAGTTCGATCCGTTGATCAAGCAGGCGAACCCGACGCTGAACCCGCAGGTCAAGTATTTCGACGGATCGCTGCGGGGCTACCTGCGGATGACCATCGACCGGACGCAGTGGCTAACCGAGGCGCGCACGGTGTCGACCATCGCAGTACCGAATGCGCCGGTGTCCACGACCGCCGCATTCGCCACCGAGGCCGGGAACCCGGGGCTGTTCCCGACCTGAGCGGCTACGTGACTAGGTGCCTGGCTCCGTGCTACGTCAGGTGCTCTAGGAACCAATCGCGCTGCGCCGGGGCGGAGACGGCGAACGCCGCACCCACGTAGGCGTCGAAGTGCCCGCACGGGAGCACGAGCAGCTTCTTCGGCTCGTGCGCCGTGGAGAAGCCCCTCGTCGTGAGGTCGACGACGGTGAGGTGATCGTCGCGGGCGGCCACCATCATCAGCGGCGTCGGCGTGATCAGCGGGAGGTAGGCGCCCGGTTCGTAGTCCAGGAACATCTCCACCGACCGCAGCGTGACCTCGTTCTTCCACGTCGTGGCGCGTTCCAGAATGGGGCCCAGGAAGAAGTCGCGGGTGTCCTGGGTCGGCAGCGCACACATCTCCGTCGGGTCCTGGTCGTAGCAGACCTGGATCATCGCGGCGTCCTTGCCGTGATAGCGCGCCGTACGGTCGGCATCGAAGGCACCGCGCAGCACCGCGATCATGTCCGCGCGCACCAGCCGGCGGGCGTTCTCGTACCCACTGATCAGCGGCACCTGCGACACGACACAGCGCACCCGCCGGTCGATGGCCGCGACGACGAGGACGTGCCCGCCGCTGTAGCTGGAGCCCCAGATGCCGATGCGTTCCGGGTCGATGTCCGGAAGTTCGCTGGCCCACGTGATCGCGGCGCGATAGTCCTGGATCTGCGCCCACGGGTCGATCTCACCGCGCGGAGTGCCGTCGCTGTCGCCAAGGCAACGGTTGTCGTACACCAGGACGGCGAATCCGGCCGCGGCGAAGAACTCGGCGAAGTCGTCGAGATGCATCTCCTTCGTGGCGGAGAACCCGTGCGCCATCACGATCAACGGGTTCGGGGACCCGTTGTCCGGCTTGTACAGCCAGCCCCTCAGCATGGTCTGGTCATCGGCGTGGAACTCGACGTTCTCGCGCATGGCAGCCTCCTTGTCCGGGTGGGAGCCAGTGAACCGGCACTGCCTGGCCGCTGGCAACATCTCTGGGTACGGTCGGCAGATGTCGACACCGGTGCTGATGAGTGCGGCCGAGGTGGTGCTGCCCTGCGCCGACCTGGACGCGACCGTGGACTTCTTCACCGAGCGCCTCGGATTCCGGCTGGACATCATCATGCCGGCCGACGACCCCACCATCGCCGTGCTGTCGGGGCACGGGATGGGCATCCGCCTGGTGCGCGATGCGGCCGGTGATCCCGGGGCGCTGCGGTTCTCTGGGGAGGGACTCGACGAGGCGCAGTTGACCGCACCGAACGGCACCCGGATCCAGCTCGTCGACTCCGCGGTCCCGCCGTTGCAGATTCCCGATGGTCCATCCGTCTTCGAGCTCTCCCGACCGGACGGCGATGCCGGCGGCGTGGGGCGGGCCGGCATGCTTTACCGGGATCTCTTGCCGCAGCGGCAGGGCGGCCGGTTCATCGCCTCGCACATCCTCATTCCGGACGGCGGCCCGGTGCCCGACTACGTCCACCACCACCGGGTGCGTTTCCAGGTGATCTACTGCGCGGCCGGCTGGGTCCGCGTGGTGTACGAGGACCAAGGCCCGCCGTTCGTACTCCAGGCGGGGGACTGCGTGCTGCAGCCCCCCGGTATCCGGCACCGGGTCCTGGAAGCTTCGCCGGGACTGGAGATCGTCGAGATCGGCTGCCCGGCTGAGCACGAGACCAGCGTCGAGCATGTGATCACGCTGCCGACTCCCGACGTACGACCGGACCGCGACTTCGGCGGTCAGCTCTTCGTCCGGCACCAGTCGGCGTCGGCTTCCTGGCGGGAGTGGCGTCGACCCGGCTTCGAGTGCCGAGACGCCGGGATCGCCGCGGCGACGGACGGGCTCGCCGGGGTGCGGGTGGTCAGGGCCACCGGCGAGCCGGCCGTTGAGCCGGTGACCCACGACGGCGAGTTCCAGTTCTGGTACGTCCTGGCAGGTCAGGCGACGCTGCACTGCGACGGACGGGGCGACGAGTCGTTGCAGAAAGGCGCCGCTGTCGCCGTTCCGGCGGGAACGCCACACCGACTCCGCGACCCGTCCTCCGATCTCGAGTTCCTGGAGGTCACCCTGCCTGCGTGACGGACATTGGGACGCCGGCTAGCTCGCGGGCGGGATGTTGACGTTGCTGCGGAAGACGTTGTCAGGGTCGTACGTCGCCTTGATCTGAGTGAGCCGCTCGTACTTCGCAGCGACGAAGGACGCCTTGATGCGGTCCTTGCCCAGGTGTCGGGGTCGTGCGCCAAGCCGACCAGCATCGTGGCGTATCGGGGGCGACCGTCCGCCGCCGTACCCGGTGGCGTCCTCGTCGACCTCCGAAAACGCCTCGTCCAACCGGTACAGCATGAACAACGACCAGCGGTGAATTGCGCTTGGGCAGGTGCTCGGTGAATACGGCGATCACGTCGTCGGTGAGATCAGGCAGCTGAGTGCCCTTCTCGTACGCGAGCTGTCCCCAGCGGGTCCCCTCGCCCTGCATCTGCTGCATGGCCGCGTACGGGATGGGCGAGACGAACTCGAACAGGGGCGGAAGGGCGGCCGGATGCAGGGCGAGTCGAAGCTCGTGACGACACCGAAGTTGCCGCCGCCACCACGCAGCGCCCAGAACAGGTCCGCGTGCTCCTGCTCGCTCACCGACAGGACCTGCCCGCTGGGGCTCGGTCCACCAACGCCGGCAGGCGCTGGTACGACGGCAGGCTTCGTGGTTCAGCGGGTCTTGCGCCAGGCGGCTGCCAACGTGTCCTGTACCTCCCGGTCGGAGGTCTGCGGGAAGTCGCGGTAGAAGCGGCTCACCGACATGAACGTCGATGGAACGAGTGGGCACACCACGTCGTCCACCAGCGCAAGGATCGCGGCTACGGCGCTGACCGAGCCGACCGGCGCTGCGAGTCCCAGCCACGCCGGACCCTGCGTCCGGGCAGCCGTTACGGCCGCTATCGCGGTGGCCCCGGTGGCGAGGCCGTCGTCGACGACGAGCACGGTACGACCGGAGAGCACCAGCGGCGCCCGGTCCGCCCGGAAGCTCCGCTCCCGCCGCCGCACCTCCGCCGCCTGTACGGCGGCCAGCTCCTCGAACGTCGCGACTGAGACACCCAACCGGCGCAGCAGATTCTCGTTCCGGTACGCCGCCGTGGCGGTGACTGCGCCGAGTGCGAGTTCCGGTCGGGAGCGATGGGTGACCTTGCGGACGACCAGGACGTCGACCTCGGCTTCCAGTCCCTCCGCCAGTTCGGCCGCAACGACGACGCCCCCGCGCGGCAGGCCGAGGACCAGTGGACTTCCTTGGTTTCCGGACGGAAGGGCGCTGCGGACCGGGGCGAGGAGTTGCCGCCCCGCGTCCTCACGATCGAGGAATCGCTCCGCTGAGCGGCGCTCGAACATGCGGACTACCGGCCGGGCTCACTCGCCGGTGACGCCGTCGATTCGCTCGCGAAGGAGATCCGCATGCCCGTTGTGCCGGGCGTACTCCTCGATCATGTGGTGGTAGATCCAGCGCAGACTGAACTCGGAGCCGCTTCGGGGGCTCACCGCGCAGACCTGATCCAGATCCGGCGACCTGGCGGCGAAGGCCCGGGACCGCTCGACCATCCGGCGATAAGTCGCGACGTCGCTCTCGATGTCGGCATCCTCCAGAGCGTCGAAGTCGTCGTTCGGCCGCTCCTCGGTGTAGAAGATCGGCGCCACCGCGCCGTCGGCAATGTCGTTGTTGAACCAGCCCTCGACCTCGGCCATGTGTCGGACCAATCCGTGCAGCGTCAGCGTCGACGGCTCGCAAGAGGCGAGCTTGAGCTGCTCGTCGCTCAGGCCCTCGCACTTGCGCAGCAGGGTGTCGCGGTGGAAGTCCACCCAGCCCTCGAGCATCGGGCGCTCGGCACCGGTCGTCGGCGGATCTTGTCGATCGGTGGCGAACACCTCTGTCGTCGTCATGGCGCTGACCGTAGACGGCGACGCCGACACGGGGCCACGCCTTTGGTAATGGACCGGCGTCCGGCGTCCCTCGCGAAGAGCGGCGGCCCACACGCCTCCGCGTCGATGATGACGTCGGTGAGGGTGTCCGTGGCGTCGGCAGACTCCTCCGAACTGAGTCCCGAATCGCTGTCGTCGGCCAGGGCGCGGAGCTGGTCCTTCAGATTGCGGAGGGCGTGGGATTCGAACCCACGAAGAGAGTCACCCCTCTTAGCGGTTTTCAAGACCGCCGCCATCGGCCGCTAGGCGAGCCCTCCCAGCCGCGTTTACGCCCCCTGACCTGCATGTTCGCCGCTCGTTCCACCATACCGCTAGTGCCCCTGGATACCCCTAAGG
>JACCXW010000177.1 GCA_013696785.1 Geodermatophilaceae bacterium
GGCCGCTGCCGTGGCGCGGGCGGCGCCGGGACCGGTCGCGGTGCTGCTCGTGCCCGTGCCGTCCACCCGGGCGGCCGCACGGCGCAGGGGAGGTGACCACATGCGGCTGCTGGCCCGGCGCACCGCGGTGGAGCTGCAAGATTCAGGCCGGCCGGCGGCCGTACTGCCGGCCCTACGACTGCTCCGGACGCCGAAGGACTCGGCCGGTTTGACTTCGGCCGAGCGGACCCGCAACCTCGCGGGGGCGTTCGCGGCGGCCGCGGACACGGCCCACCTCGCCGACGGGGCCAGCGTCGTACTCGTGGACGATGTCGTGACCACCGGGACGACGCTGACCGAGTGCGCGCGGGTGCTGCGAGAGCGTGGAGTGCTCGTCAGCGCCGCGGCGCTGGCCGGGACCGCACGGCGAAGACCCGGATCGGCTGTCCGGGTGAACCGATGAGGTCTAGCGTCGGGGAACCAGCACATGGACTGGAGGCGAACGTGGACATTCTCGTCAGGGGACGCAACCTCGAGGTTCCGGACCACTACCGCCAGCACGTCGCGGAGAAACTCAGCCGGATCGAGCGCTACGACCACAAGCTGATCAGCGTCGATGTCGAACTCACCCACGAGAAGAACCGCCGCCAGTCAGACGCCTGCCAGCGGGTGGAGATCACCTGTACCTCGCGCGGTCCGGTGGTCCGTTCCGAGGCCTGCGCGGCGGACTTCTACTCCGCGCTGGACAACGCCGTGGCCAAGCTGGAGGCGCGGCTGCGCCGAGTCGCCGATCGGCGCCGCGTGCATCACGGTCGGCACACGCCGACGTCGGTGCATGCCGCGACCGGTGAGACCGCGACCGCGTTACTGGTGCAGACCGCGGCCGACCAGGACGGCGAGCCGGATGCATATCTCGACGGCCAGGCACTCGACGGGCATCCGCCGGGGCGGGTGGTCCGCGACAAGGAGCACCCCAGCGTGCCGATGACCGTCGATCAGGCCCTGCTCGAGATGGAACTCGTCGGCCACGACTTCTTCCTGTTCCTGTGCAAGGACACCGAGCGGCCCAGCGTGGTCTACCGCCGCAAGGGCTACGACTACGGAGTCATCCGGCTGAGCCGCTGAGCCCCTGAGCCGCCCTGAGCCGCTGCCCCTGCCGTAACGTCCGCACATCTGAGCTCCACACCAGCCAGCGGCACGGACGTTGGCGGTGGGGGCGCGCAACGTCGGTAAGAACGAGCGCCGTACCAGCCGGAGTTACGGACGCAACGGGGGTGCGGGGTCGGTCGAGAGCCGCCCGAACAGCACCATGTTCATGCGAATGCCGACCCGATCGCGGTGCGATTCGCGCAGGACACCTTCCCGGGTGAAGCCGGCCAACTCGGCGGTTCGCTGGCTCGCCAGGTTTCCCGCGGCCGCGAGCAGCCAAACGCGGTGGACTCCGTGGCTGAAAGCCCAACGGGAGAGCGCGTCAGTGGCCTCCGCGGCGTAGCCGTGGCCGCGCGCCCAAGGCGCCACCCAATAGCCGAAAACAGCCCCGTGGGTGTCGGTGAGCCCGCCAAGGCCGATCGCCCCGGACAGTCGCTTGCCGACGCGTTCCTGCATCGCGCAGGACAGCCCGGTCCTCTCCTGTCGCTCGTGCACCGCGATCCCTGCGAGGTACTCGCGCGCGTCGGACTCGGTGTACGGCGCAGGCAGGGCGGATAGCCATCGCGAGATCAGTGCGTCGTTGCAGGCCAGAGTGATGTCCGGAACGTCGTCATCCCGCCACGGGCGCAGCAGCAGCCGCGCGGTGCCGACCGTCTCGGTGAGCAGGTCGACGCCGGTGAGGTCCAGGCCCATCGTGGGATCATTCCGATCCGCCCCTTCGTTGTCACCGCAGTTGACTGGGCCAGGCGGCGAGCGCCGTACCATGGCCGGGACCGCCCCGATCGAGGAGCTGAACGAACACCGTGCTATTCGACAAACTTCTGCGCGCGGGCGAGGGCAAGATCCTGCGCCGGCTCAAGACCATCGCCGACCACATCGACACCCTCGAACCGGACTTCGTGGACCTCACCGACGCCGAACTCAGGGCGAAGACAGAGGAGTTCCAGTCCCGGTTCGCCGACGGCGAGACGCTGGACGAGCTGCTGCCCGAGGCTTTCTCGGCGGTGCGCGAGGCGGCCATGCGAACGCTGGGGCAGCGGCACTACCACGTGCAGATGATGGGCGGTGCGGCGATGCACCTGGGCAACATCGCCGAGATGAAGACGGGGGAGGGCAAGACACTGGCCGGCACGCTCCCGGCGTACCTGAACGCCTTGGCCGGCAACGGTGTGCACATCGTGACGACGAACGACTACCTGGCCAAGCGTGACTCGGAGTGGATGGGTCGGGTGCACCGGTTCCTGGGTCTGTCCGTCGGCGTCATCCTCGCCAACGAGACCCCGGCGCACCGTCGCGAGCAGTACGGCTACGACGTCACCTACGGCACGAACAACGAGTTCGGCTTCGACTACCTGCGCGACAACATGGCCTGGAGCCAGGAGGCGCTGGTCCAGCGCGGGCACCACTTCGCGATCGTCGACGAGGTGGACTCCATCCTCATCGACGAGGCCCGGACCCCGCTGATCATCTCCGGCCCGGCCGAGCAGAGCGCCAAGTGGTACACCGAGTTCGCCCGGATCTCGCCGTTGCTGAAGCCGGACCGGCACTACGAGGTCGAGCACGGCAAGCGCACGGTTGCCATCACCGAGGAGGGCGTGGAGTTCGTCGAGGACCAACTCGGCATCGAGAACCTGTACGAGGCGGTGAACACGCCGCTGATCGGCTACCTGAACAACGCGCTCAAGGCCAAGGAGCTGTACAAGAAGGACAAGGACTACATCGTCGTGGACGGCGAGGTCCTGATCGTCGACGAGTTCACCGGCCGCGTGCTCGCCGGACGCCGCTACAACGAGGGCATGCACCAGGCGATCGAGGCCAAGGAGAAGGTCAAGATCAAGGACGAGAACCAGACTCTCGCCACGATCACCCTGCAGAACTACTTCCGGCTCTACGACAAGCTCGCCGGGATGACCGGTACGGCGCAGACCGAGGCCGCCGAACTGGCACAGATCTACAACCTGGGCGTCGTACCGATCCCGACGAACAAGCCGATGGTCCGCGCGGACGAGGCCGATGTCGTCTACAAGACCGAGACCGCGAAGTTCGAGGCCGTCGTCGACGACATCGAGGAACGCAGCGAGGCCGGACAGCCGATCCTGGTCGGTACGGCGAGCGTGGAACGCTCCGAGCTGCTGTCCGCGCTGCTGCTCAAACGGGGTATCCCGCACGAGGTCCTCAACGCCAAGTACCACGCCAAGGAAGCCGCGATCATCGCGCAGGCCGGGCGCAAGGGCGCGGTCACGGTGGCGACGAACATGGCCGGGCGCGGCACGGACATCGTGCTCGGCGGCAACGCGGAGTTCATGGCCAACGCCGAGTTGGAGAAGCAGGGCCTGGTGCCCAGCGAGACTCCGGAGGAGTACGAGGAAGGCTGGCCGGAGGCGCTGGAGCAGGCCGAGCAACTGGTCGCCGAGGAGCACGACGAGGTGGTCGAAGCGGGCGGACTGTACGTGCTCGGCACCGAGCGGCACGAGTCGCGGCGGATCGACAACCAGCTGCGCGGGCGCTCCGGGCGGCAGGGCGACCCGGGAGTCTCGCGGTTCTACCTGTCGCTGTCCGACGACCTGATGAAGCGGTTCAACTCCGCGGCGGTCGAGGCGATGATGAACACGCTGAAGATCCCGGACGACCAGCCGATCGAGTCCAGGATGGTCAGCCGGGCGATCCGTTCGGCGCAGACGCAGGTCGAGCAGCAGAACTTCGAGATCCGCAAGAACGTCCTGAAGTACGACGACGTGATGAGCCGTCAGCGCACCGTGATCTACGAGGAGCGGCGCCGGGTCCTGGAGGGCGCGGATCTGCACGAGCAGGTCCGGCACATGCTCGATGACGTCGTGCAGGAGTACGTCGTCGGCGCGACCGCTGCGGGCTACCCGGAGGACTGGGATCTCGACCAGCTGTGGACGGCGCTCAAGACGCTCTACCCGGTGGCGATCACCGAGGATGACCTGCTCGAGCAGGTAGGCGGCGAGCGGTCCGGGCTGTCCACGGAGCTGATGGTCGAGGAGATCAAGGGAGACGCGCATTCGGCGTACGACGCCCGCGAGGAGGAGCTCGGCGCGGAAGTGATGCGCGAGCTGGAGCGCAAGGTCGTGCTGTCGGTGCTCGACCGGAAGTGGCGCGAGCACCTGTACGAGATGGACTACCTGCGCGAGGGCATCCACCTGCGGGCGATGGCCCAGCGTGACCCGGCGGTGGAGTACGGCCGCGAAGGATTCACGATGTTCACCGCGATGCTCGACGGCATCAAGGAGGAGTCCGTCGGCTACCTGTTCAACGTCGAGGTCAACGTCAAGCCGGCCGAAGCGCCGGAGGCTGACCCGGACGAGGCCGACGCGGCGCTTGTCGCGGCGCAGGAGGCGGCGACACCGCAGCCGGAGCAGGCCGTGAAAACCGGGGCGAGGAAACAGGCTGCCGCAGCGTCACGTCAGAACGCCGCCCAGGTCAAGCGACCCGCGGCTGTCGCGACGGCCACCAAAGCCGGCCCTCAGTTGAGCGCGAAGGGCCTCGGCGAACCCGCGGTTCCCAAGGCACTGCAGTACTCCGCGCCGACGCTGGACGCTCCGGAGCCGGCCCGCAAGAGCCGGACGGCGGTCAAGACCGCGACCGTGGCGGGGAACAGCGGGCCGAGCCGGAACGCACCGTGCCCCTGCGGATCAGGCAAGAAGTACAAGCGCTGCCACGGCGCGCCCGGCGGCGAATAGGTTCAGCGCTCGAAGGTCCGGGAGGCGATCGTCAGCAATTCCCGATTCTGCGGCGCCCGGTGTCACCGACCCGGTGAACGAGCCGCCGGCCGTGGCTAGCGGGCCGGCGGGTAGGCCATCGTCGCGTACGTGTCGTCTACGAACGGATCCACCGTCCCGGCGAAGGCACCGGTCACGTACACCTGCCCCGACCGGGTGTCGACCCCGATGTCCACGGACACGGTGTACGGGCTTCCGAGCGGGTCGGAGAAGACATCTTCGCGCAGGAGCCCGCCGTCCTCGATGTCGTACGCAGAAGTCGCCCAGTTTGTCGGGTCGTATGTGGTGGCCACCGCATAGACGACCCCGCGGGACGGATCGACGGCGATGGCGTCACCCCGCCTGAGCTCGGACACCACGTCCCACTTCTGGTTCCCGTCGGCGGTCTCGTAGGCCACCGTGACGCCTCCATATGCCAAGTGCCCGCCGGCATCGTCGTACTGCACCCGCCCGGTGACGACGACGGTTCCTGACACCGGGTCGGCGGCAATGTCCAAACCGGTGTCTTGATCGGCAGCTGGGCCTTCGTAGTTGGCCACCCACCGTCGGGAACCGTCCAGGTTGTAGGCGAGCGTGACGATGTCGTCCTCGGCTTTGCGCCTGTTGTAGCTCGTTCCCAGGACGTAGATGCCATCCCCCGCGACCGCCAGTGCGGTCGCCATGTCATGTCCGGCTGCGGGGCTGTCGTAGCGGACGTTCCACAGTGGACGACCGGTGCTGCTGTAGGCGGCCGTGACGAAGTCGTTCCAGTCGTCTGCCCCCACGTTGTGCCAGGCCATCACGACCGTCCCGGTTCCGGGATGCACGTCGATGAACGGCCCGTCGTAGGCGAGGCCGTTGCCCACGACCTTGCGGCTCCACAGCAGCTGCCCGGTGGGCCGGCTGTACGCGACCACGAGGGCGTCGTATCCCTTCTGGCCGGCAACGTAGACCCGGTCCCGCGTTGCGTCGACCGCGACACTGGTGGCGAAGAGGTGGTCGATGCTGGTCTCCCAGAGCCCGTTGCCGGATCGGCCGTACGCCGCGGTGCTCATGCGCGGGGAGACGTCGGGGGAACTCGTCCAGCCCGTCACGTAGTAGCCGCCGGAGAGCGGATCGACGGCCATGTCCCGCGCGAAGTCAGCGTCGTCGGCGTCGCCGAAAGCCCGCGACCGGATCAGGTGCCCGTCCGCGGCGTAGCTGAGGGTGACGAAGTCTTCCTCGAGGTCGCCCGACGCCGGATTGGCCGAGCCGGTGACGTGGACCCGCCCGGTCCTCTCATCCACCGCCAACGCCGTGGGGTGGCCGTCCTGGTACGTCGACGTGTCCTCGATCGCCAGCCACAGCGGGTCCCAGCCAGCCTCCGCCCCGGCGGGGCCGGCGAGCGGCCCGGAGAAGAGTGTCGTGGCCGAGATCAGCACAACCAGCGGCCGTTTCATCGTTCCCCGTTTCATCGCGTTCGTCGTCGCGCCATGCTAGCGGCGGTCCGGCGGCGATGCGGGAAGATCGCGCAGCCCGCGGACCGGACTGAGCAGTACGGCGGCACAGGCGAGTGTGTGCACCGCCGCCATCACCGCGATCGTCGGCCGAACGCCGAGTTCACTGCCGAGCCAGCCGGCGAGCAGGGCCGCCACCGGCATGGTGCCGAAGTTGACCAGTTGAGCGCTGGTGATCACCCGGCCCATCAGCCCGTGCGGGACGTACTGCTGGCGGAATGCACCCTTGATGATGTTCCCGGCGACGACACCGAGGGCGACCATGAACTGCCCGACGAGGAACAGCGACACCTGCCAGCCTGGGCCGGCCAGCGGGATGAGCAGCGCCGTCGATCCCGCGGCGAGCTGAACCACGACGGTCGCGCGGGCGGTGCCCAGCCGCCGGGCCAGCGGACCGGCCAGCAGCGCTCCGACCAGTGCGCCGGTGCTGGTGATCATCAGCAGCCCGCCGATGGCTGCGGGGGAGAATCCGACGTCACGCACGAGGAAGAGGATGAGCAGGGTCCCGTACCCGGTCAGGCCCAGGTTGGACAGGCCACCCATCCAGGTGAAGTAGCGCAGGAACGGATCCCGGGCCACGAACGAGCCGCCCTCGGCGATCTCCGTCCGCAGTGCCCGGCGGGGGGCGGCGACGGGGCGCTCCGCTGATGGCATTCCGCGAGCGATGAGCAGCAGGCAGACGCTGGAGACGAGGAACGACGCCGCGTCGAGCAGCAGCCCGACCGCGGCGCCCACCCACTGGGCGAGCAGGCCGGCGACGCCGGTCCCGCCGATCTGGGCTTCGGACTCCGAACCCTGCAGCCGGGAGTTGGCGGCGACCAGGTCGGGTGCGGCGACCAGCCGCGGCAACAATGACTGGTAGGCGGCCCGGAAGAAGACGGTGCAGGTGCCGGCCACGACCCCCACGACCAGCAGCTGTGGCAGGGTGACGGCTCCGAACCACCAGGTCAGCGGGATGCTTCCGAGGGCCGCGGCCGACACCAGGTTGCTCGTGACCATGACCGGGATCGGAGGTAGCCGGTCCACCCAAGCGCCGGCGGGCAGCCCGATCACGAGCCACGGTGCCCAGCTGGCCGCCGTCAGCAGCCCGACCCACCACGCCGAAGCCTCCAGACTCACGACCGCCAGTAGCGGCAGGAGCACGGCCGACGTGGTGTTCCCGAGGACGCTGACCGTCTCGCCGAACCACAGCAGCGAGAAGCTCCGCTGCCGCCACAAAGACGGCGATCTTCCGGTCCGCTCCGGCGTGTAGGTGCCGGTCATGGCTGGGCCTGGAATCCGCGGGCGAACACGAACACAGAGCCGCGCTCGTCACTGTTCTTGTCGACCTCCCGGTCCCGCCACCGGTTCAGCACCTGTTGGATCTCACCGGCGAGCTTGTCAAGTTCCGCGCCGGTGAGGGACATCCACGCGTCCGTGGAGAAGGCGGCACGGGCCAGGGCAGAGTCCCGGTCGACGGGTGACAACGATCGTCGAGCCAGTTCGACCTGTCGCTCCAGGCCGATCGAGGCGGCAGCGGCCACGATCGCCTCGGTCGTCGCGCTGTCGTCGAACCCGGTGCTGCTCCACCGAAGGGCGGTGTCGACGAGCCGCCACCAGTGCTCGCGACGGTCCCGAGCCAGCTCCGGTGCCGGCGTGACCAGATCGGCCTGGTGAAGCACTTTGAGGTGATGGCTGATGCTGCCGACGGCAACCCCGAGCCGGTCGGCCAGCATGCCGACCGTGCTCGCATCGGAGACCTTCATGACGTCCATCAACCGGCGGCGGGTGGGGTGCGCGAGGGCTGCTAGCACGGCCGGGTCGGTGACCGTCCGGACGGCTCGAGAGCGGGACATGGCTGAACCATAGTTTCACAAGAGCTCTTGTGCAATCTCGCTTGTGTATATGCGCGGGTTCAACCGACCTGCAAAGTGACGCAGCGCCATTGACCGCTGCGGCCCTCCAGCCGGGCGGCGACGGCACGAAAGCGCGGGCCGTCGGCATCCGGGCGGGACACGACTGCACAAACCTCAGCCACGGCGTCGGCCGGCTCGCACACGTGGATGGACTTGACCACGATCACGGGCTGGCTGATTCCCGGCTCCGCCCGGCGGGCGTGCTGTATCCCGGCAAGCACCGCGGGCGTCGTCCAACGCTGCAACTGCGCGACGGGGCGCCGCCCGCTCAGGGCCTCCAGTGCAGCCTGGATGAACTGCCTCGCCCACGGCGTCGGGTCCGGAAGCCGACGGCGCAGCGGGAAGAGCGCTGCCATCGCCAGATCCGGTACGGCGCCGCGCTGGGTTTCGAACGGCAGCTCGTCGGTGTCGGCTACGACCAACCGGAGATTGGCCGGCGGAAGCTCGTCGTCGTACGGCGGTTGATACGGCGGGGCAGCGCGGACATACGGCGCCAACACCGGGGCAGTACTCACGTCGACGCTGGTGGGACGAGCCGCTGGCCGGGGAGGATGAGATCGGGGTCGGAACCGATCGTCTGGCGGTTTGCCTGGTACCACGCGGTCACGGCCGCGGCGATCTCGCGAGAGGAGGCCTCCGGCGCCAGCCGGTCGGCCGCCAGCATCCACAGCGAGTCGCCGGCGCGGACCGCCACAGCGCCGTCGACCGGATCGCCGAAGCCCGGCGGTCCGCCGTACACCGGCGGCGGCATCGACGGAGGGCCCGGCAACAACGGCGGCTGATGCGGCCAATCGACCGAGGCGCCCGTCGAGGACGTCGCGGATTCAGATCCGGCCGGCCCGGGATCGGCCGCCGCCGCAGACCCGCCGGCCGTCACGAGGCCAATGCCCAACGACAGGGCGACCGTCTGCCGAATCACCCGCGGCAGGACGACCGTTGCCATCGCTCGGGCGCAGGCACCGGCGGCGCCGGGAAGCTGACCGGCCATCCCGACGAGCAGCCCGAACGCGAGCCACCCGAGCAGCAACCAGCAGGCGGCGACAGCCAGGGTAAGCACTGCCGCGTCGGCTCCCTGCACCCCCACCCACTCCTGAGGGTGTCGAAGAGCGACGAGGACATCGTCTGGACGCGGGGCCACCCAATTCAGAGCAGCTGCGGCCGTGGACAGAAGTAGCAGGGCGGTTGTTGCTCTGCGCAGCATGATGACCTCATTTGCATACGTTTGCCAATGATCGCCGTTGATGACATGCAAGCACGGATGTCCGCTTCGGGCAATGGGAGCCGGTTCAAGTTGACCCGCCCCCACCCGGCGCGACACCGTGAGTCGTGCGCTGGGACCGCCTCTTCGACGACCTCGAGGCGCAAGCAGTGGCCGTCGAGTCCCGCGAGTTCGAGGCGGAGGTCGCCGAGCGCAGCCGGGCCGAGCAAGGCCGGCTGCGGTTGACCGACCGGCTGCGTGCGGCGAGGGGCCATCGCGTCGTGCTGACGGTTCAGGGCGCAGGAACGGTGGCAGGAACCTTGGCGCGAGTGGGTGCGGGCTGGCTGCTACTCGCGGCCCCCGCGGAACCGGAGCTTCTCGTCAGCCTCGGCGCCGTGGGCGCCGTGGGAGGTCTCGGGGCGGCGACCGAGCATGACGTCGACCGCGGTTTGGTCGAGGCCGCGCTGGATCTGCGCAAGGCGTTGCGCGGGCTGGCCGTGGACCGTAGCGGCGTACGCGTGACGCTCACCGACGGAACCGCCTTCGAGGGCACACTGGACCGGGTCGGCGCGGACTACGTGGAGTTGGCCGAGCACTCCCTGGGCGAGGCGCGACGACAGGGAGCGGTCCGTTCGGTGCGCACCATCGTCATCGGCTCGGTCGCCCTGGTCGCCCGCACCGAGCGGTAACGGCGCGGATCGGTCCAACGGCGGATCATTCCGGCGGCGGGCTCTCCTGCTCGACCGGCTCCCGTTGCACGAATCGCGCCGTTTCCTCGTACATCCGCTGGATGTAGGCTTCGAGTTCCTTGCGCTCGACCCGCCATTGGCCGCGCCCACCGATCTTGATGGCGACGAGGTCTCCGCTACGGACCAACGCATAGGTCTGTGCCGGGGAGATGTTGAGGGTCTCGCCAACGTCGGTGAGCGTCAGGAATCGGTCGGCCGGCATGGTCACCCCCTGCATCGCAATCAGTCCCGGGTCGGAGCCAACCGGACAAGTGTGGCAGGACGGTCACGCTGGGCTCGTTCCGTATCCACAGGCCGCCGACCACCGGTTGTGGACAACCAGCCCCGGGCCGGAGCCGATGCGGCACGATCAGGCGCATGTCTGTGTCCCTGCCCTCAGCCGCACAGCCGGCCGCGCCGTCGTCGCCCGTGAGCGGCCCAGCCGGTGCCGCTTCACCCCGGCCACGCCGGTTGCGCGGCCCGTCCTGGCTGGACCTGCGGCTGATCGGCGGGGTCCTGCTTGTCCTGGTGTCGGTTCTCGTCGGTGCCCGCGTCGTCTCCGCCGCCGATCAGTCGGTGTCGGTGTGGGTGGCCGCCACCGACCTGTCCGCCGGTACGACGCTGCGCGCGGAGGATGTGCAGGCGATGCCAGTGCGCCTGTTCGACTCCTCCTCGGCCTACCTGCAGAGCACCGCCGACCTGACCGGGCAGGTGCTGGACCGACCGGTGCGCGCGGGGGAGCTGTTGCCGGCCTCGGCGCTGCGGGAGCAGTCCGATCGTGTTTCGGTGGCCTTGCCGGTGGCTTCGACGGCGGTTCCGCTGGATCTGCACCGGGGACAGCTGGTCGACGTGTACGCCACGGGTGAGGCCCCTGGTGGTGGAGCTGTGCAGACAAGGCTGGTCCTCGCGGCCGCGCCGGTCCAAGCGGTCGACGGGGGTAGCCAAGGCACCCTGTCGGCGAGCAGCGGCATGCGGCAGGTGGTCGTGTCGGTCTCGAGCGCGGACGCCGGCCAGTTGCTCGCCGCCATCGCCGGTCGCGATCTAGCCATCGCCATCCTCGACGACCTGACAGAGCCGGCGGATCGGCAGGTGCCAACCAGGCCGGCCGGCGTACCGGCTCCGAGTACGACCCCGACCACCCCCACGACGGCGGCGCCGACCACTTGACGAACCTGCCCGTACTGACGGCGGTCACCGGAGCGGTCTGGGAGAGCGAACTGGTCGGTGCTCTCGCCGAGTCCGACCATGGCCTGACGGTGGTACGTCGCTGTGTCGACCTGGCCGACCTGCTCTCCGTGGCCTCGACCGGGACGGCTCGTGCGGTGCTGCTCTCCGCGGACCTGCGGCGGCTGGATCGGGAATCGGTGAGCAGGCTCGGGGTCGCCCGGGTCGCGGTCGTCGGGCTGGTCGACGCCGGTGATGTCGAGTCCGAGCGGCGGCTGCGCCTGCTCGGGGTGCGACATGTGCTTGCCGCGACCTCTGGGCCGGTGGCGATCTCCGCGGCGGTCGTGGAGGCCGTGGAGGAAATGACCGCGGACCGCGGGCCGGCGTACGACGTCGGGGATCCACGCGCCGCCCTGCCCGATCTCGACGCGCCGCCGGAACTCCCGGAACCGGGCAGCGGTCCGGGCACCGTTGTGGCCGTGTGGGGGCCTACCGGCGCGCCAGGGCGTACGACGGTGGCGGTGGGACTCGCCGACGAGGCCGCCCGGCTCGGGACGCCGGTCCTGCTGATCGACGCCGATGTGTACGGCGGAACGGTCGGCCAGGTGCTCGGCGTGCTGGATGAATCTCCGGGTGTTGCCGCGGCCGCCCGGCAGGCGGGCAACGGCACCCTCGATGCGACGTCGCTGGCCAAGCTCGCCTGGGCAGTGAGCCCGTCCCTTCGGGTACTCACCGGTATCACCCGCGCCGACCGATGGCCCGAGCTGCGGCCGTCGTCGCTGGCGGTGGTCTTCGAGGCGGCGCGGGAGCTGGCGCCGTTCACCGTCGTGGACTGCGGGTTCTGCCTGGAGCAGGACGAGGAGGTCAGCTACGACACGGTCGCACCTCGGCGCAACGCCG
Source organism: Geodermatophilaceae bacterium (assembly GCA_013696785.1). Lineage (GTDB taxonomy): Bacteria > Actinomycetota > Actinomycetes > Mycobacteriales > Geodermatophilaceae > JACCTY01. Next base: position 12,232 of record JACCXW010000177.1, read on the forward strand.
CCACGGTGGCGATCCTCGCTCAGGCGGATGTGGTGCTGTGCGTGAGCGGTGCTGATCCGGTCTCGCTGCAGCGCACGGTCCGGGCCCTGGCCGAGCTTCGCGACGTGCTACCGAAGGTCACGCCGCGGGTCGTGGTCAACCGGGTCCGCAGGATCGTGGTGCCAGGTGATCCGCGCCGGGAGATCGCCACCGCCCTGGCCCGGTTCGCGAACGTCACAGCGGCGGCATACCTCCCGCAGGACGTCGAGGCCGCCGACTCCGCGC
>JACCXW010000219.1 GCA_013696785.1 Geodermatophilaceae bacterium
GACGCTGGCAACGCAGGAATTCGATGAGCGTCGCCCGCTCGTCGCCCAGCGATGTGCCGTCCTCACGTGGGTCGGTGTCGGGATCGATAAACATGTCGGCGCGGTGCTGCGGCTTCGTCACAACGCCATGCTTACCGTTCGGAGTGCCGACGGCAACCCAGCATGCCTGCACACGACTCGGGCGCTTCGGCTCCGTCGAGGGCGAGCTGTCGGTGTCCCGGCTCGCCGGGGCCCACCGATGAGCTTCGCCACGGTCCAGAAGCACATCGCGATGCTGGAACGAGCCGGTCTGGTCACCAAGGAGCGCCGCGGAAGGGAGCAGCTCGTGCGCACAGGCCCCGACGCCGTACGCCGGGGCCGTCTCGACGACCCCCTCCCTCGTGCTCGGCTCCTACACCCCCGCCGGTCTCATCACCTACGCCGCGGTCGCTGAAGCCCACGACCTAGCTGGTCTCGACCACTGCGCTATCGAACGCGTCGCGGACCTGACCGAGGGCTTGACACCCACGTCCATGGGCCGCTGGGGCTGAAGCGATGGAGGCTGGCAAGGTCCGGTCCAACGTGCGGAGCCAGCCCCCGCGTCGATACGCAACTGCCCCGGCATCTGCCACCCCTTCCAGACGCGGGGATCGAACCACACGGGGCAGACATCTACGGTGACGCCGATGCGGACCTTCGGATCACCGACAACGCGATCATCTCGATGAAGGAGCGGGTCGTGGACAGGAAGTACGACCCGATGGTCTGGCTCGGCATCGGGATCGGCCCCCGCAACAAGAACTTCGACAACCGCGTCTGAAACGACCAGGCCCCGGGCGACCAGGGAGGTCGGGCCTACCCGTCGGCTCACGTGGTCGCGGTGGGCTCAGCGAGTATTGATCAGCACGCAGCGGGCCAACTGGACGCTGCACCGCGCCATGCGCTCGCCGCCGTCGCCGTCGCCGACCACCGGGGACACCAGGTAGTCGTCGTCCTCCCACACCCACGCCCGGACGCTGAAGCCCCAGCCGGCCGGGGCGGTCAGCGTGGCATGCTGGGTGCCGTCGACAGTCTGCGCCTCCAGCGCGGGGATCGAGGTGACCTCCCCGCCCATGGTCCCGGGGGCGGTCCATGCCAACCACTCGGCACCCGGGCTGACAACGACGTCGTCGTGGGCCGGAATCGCGCCGAGTCGGGTGAGCTCGCCGGCATCGGATATTTCCGCCAGGTAGGGCTCCCCGCTGGCGCCGTCAATCACGCCGCCCGCGCCGTCGGTCACGATCAGGCCGGCCGAGGTGCTGCCCAGGATCGCCTGTCCAGGAGCGGTCGCGGTCAGGTCAACGGTGCCGTTACCGGCGAGCGGCAACCACAACAAGCTGGTGTTCGCACCCTGGGCGATCACCTTGCCGTCGTCCGTGACCGCCCGGATGGTGACGGCACTGCCGCCCTGGGGGTCGCCGACGTCGACGGGGACGCCACCCAGCCCCTCACCGCCGGACCTGATGTCGAAGCCGGTCACCACGTCCTTGCCGTTCTCGCTGCGGACCTCTGCGACGTACCTCCCGTTCGGTGAGATGACTGGTGGTACGTCGAGCCCCCCGGTGATCTCGGTGGGCTCCGGTCCCTGGCCCCACCACCAGGTGTTGTCCGTGCGGAGCGCGAGCCACCCGGCGTCGCCGACCTGCACCGACCACCAGGTGCCGGGCACCCGCTCGCCGTCGACGTACAACCGCTGGTCAAGCACGTAGGGGACTTTCGGCGCGGTCGTCGGGGTCTTGACGACCGGCTCGGTGCGGCTGGGCGACGACGGCGCCGGTCCCAGCTCCTTATCGCCCCGGGTCGCCACCACGGAGACCGCGCCGGCGACGAACAGCATGACTGCGGCAGCGACCAGCAGCGGCTGCCAGTGCCGCGGGGCACGGGGCGGCTCCTGCGGCAGCGGCGGCATGGCCGGGATGCGCAGGCCGTCGGCCACCTCGTGCAGCTCTCGGCCCAAGGTCTCTTCGACGTCACTGAACATGTCAGTTCTCCCTCTCGTCCGTACCGTCCGAGCCGAGCGCGGCTCGCAGCGCCTTGAGGGCGTGGTGTGCGGTGGATTTCACGTTCCCTTTCGAGCAGCCGAGCGCGTCCGCGATCTCCTTTTCGCTCAGGTCCTCGTAGTAGCGGAGCACGATCACCGCACGCTGGCGCGGCGGCAGCGACTTCACGTGCGGCCACAGCGCCATCCGTTCCTCGGGCCGCCGACCGGCGCGTGACCTGGCTCAGGGGGCGCGTCCGTGAGCAGCTCGAGCCGTCGCCCCTTCGGACGCCGTTGCGACAAGTAGGTGTTGGTGAGCATCCGGCGGAGATAGGCCATCGGCGAGTCCGAGTCCTTGATGCGGGACCAAGATCGATACGCCTTCATCAAGGTCTGCTGAGCGATGTCCTCCGCGTCGGCGTGGTTGGCGGCGAGGAGGTAGGCGTAGCGGTAGAGCGACGGCCAGGCCATGCCCGCGTACTCCTCGAACGTGGGCGCGTCCGCGCTACTCGTCACGGTGTACATCATCTGACACCACCCCTTCTGCTGACCTGACGCTGGAGTCCGTCAGAAGGGTTGTGTCGGAGCCGTATCGGAAATGAACCACCCGGGGTTCTCCGGAGGGTGTGATCCAACCAGGGAAGGAAGAATCGGATTATGCTCGCACCGAAGAAGTACGACGAGGACCCAGGCACGGGCGGTACAGAGCGGCACGGGCCGGCCGCGTCACCGGCTGACCTGCTGCTCGTTGTCGAGGTACAAGGTTTTGCACCGCTCCACCGGCGACTCGTTCTGATCGCTGGGCTGGTCGATTGACGCTCGGAGCGTGGCCGAGTGGAATGGACG
>JACCXW010000018.1 GCA_013696785.1 Geodermatophilaceae bacterium
GCGCAAGGACATTGCTGGTGGCGGCGAGTTGTACGCGGTCAACGTTGTTCCGCGGGCGTGGGGGATCGGCCTGGGTGTGCAGCTGCTGAACGCGGCGCAACGCGGGCTGACCGCAGCGGTGCACAGCACGGCGTACCTCTGGGTGGTGGAGGGCAACGTCCGGGCGCGGCGCTTCTACGAACGCGCGGGCTGGGGGCTCGACGGCGCGACGAAGATCGACGACGATTTCGGGACAGGCGTGACCGAGATCCGGTATCACCGCCAGCTGTCGGTCGGCGAAGACTGAGCGATCGCAGCGTCTCGGCCGGTCACGCTGCGTCCACGCCGACCGCACCTCGGAGAGCCCCGTGTGGACTCTCCTACCTGCGGCCAATACGGTCAGCATCGTGCATGCCAGCACACCCCAGTTGGAGGAGTCTGAATGAAGACGCGTGGTGCCGTTATCCGCTCCGCTCCCGGCGAGTACGAGGTAGTCGACCTTGACCTCGACGAACCCCGCCAGGGCGAACTCATGGTCAAGATGGCCGCCTCGGGCCTGTGTCACTCCGACGACCACATCGCCACCGGCGACATCCCGGTCGGCGTGTATCCCTTCTGCGGCGGCCATGAAGGCTCCGGGAGGGTCGAGCAGGTCGGGCCGAACACCCACGGGTTCGAGGTCGGCGACCACGTCGTGTTCTCGTTCCTGCCCGGCTGCGGTCGCTGCCGGTGGTGCGCCTCCGGCATGCAGAACCTCTGCGACCTCGGTGCCGGCCTGCTGGGAGGAGCCCGCTGGAACGATCCGACCAGCTTCCGGATGACCCTGGACGGCGCCCCCGTCGGGCAGATGTGCGGGATCTCGACGTTCTCCGAGTACACCACCGTCGCCACCGACTCCACCGTCAAGATCAGCAAGGACCTGCCGCTGGACAAGGCCTGCCTCGTCGGTTGCGGCGTCGGAACCGGGTGGGGGTCGGCGGTGAACTCGGCCCAGGTACAGCCCGGCGAGACCGTGATCGTCATGGGGATCGGCGGTATCGGGATCAACGCCGTACAGGGAGCGGCGCACGCGGGCGCCAGCAATGTGATCGCCGTGGACCCGTTGCCGTTCAAGCGCGAAAAGGCGATGGAGCTCGGCGCCACCCACGCGGTGGAGAGCATGGAGGAGGCGACCGACCTGGCCAAGGGCTTCACGAACGGCCAGGGCGCGGACTCCGCGATCATCACCGTCGGCGTGGTCAAGCCCGAGTACGTGGGGCAGGCGATGGCGTCGATCCGGAAGGCCGGCACCGTCGTAGTGACGGCACTGGGCAACATCGCCGACACTGCCCCGCTGCCCGTCTCCCTCGCGGACCTGACGCTGTTCCAGAAGCGGCTGCAGGGCTCGCTGTTCGGTGCGTCCAGCCCGAGCAAGGACATTCCGCGGATGCTGCAGCTCTACACCGACGGCAAGCTCAAGCTGGACGAGCTGGTCACCCGCACGTACACCCTCGACGAGGTCGCGCAGGGCTACCGGGACATGCATTCCGGGACGAACCTGCGCGGCGTGATTGTGTACTAGCCCGAAGGCGTCAGCCGCTCGGCCGGCTGCCTAGGTGCCGGCTGCAACGGGACTGCCCGCGCTTGCGATGGTCGAGGCCACCCGGGCTTCGGTCGTCGGGCGGGAGCGTGAGTCCGAGGTCGTAGCCGCCGCGCTCGCTGCGGGGCGGAACCTGCTCCTGGAGGGGCCGCCCGGCACGGGCAAGACGACGCTGCTGCGTGCTCTTGCCGCAGGTGCCGGGGTCGGGCTCGTCCTGGTCGAGGGCAACGCCGAGCTGACCCCGGCCCGGCTGGTCGGCCACCATGACCCGTCGCGGGTACTCACCGAGGACTACCGGCCGGACAACTTCGTTCCGGGTCCGCTGTGCCGGGCGATGACCGAGGGTTCGCTGCTGTACGTCGAGGAACTCAACCGTGTCCCCGAGGAGACCCTGAACGTCCTGCTGGGCGTCCTGTCCGAGCGGGAGATGCATATTCCCCGGTACGGCGTCGTACCGGCGGCTGCGACGTTCCGTCTCGTCGCCGCGATGAACCCGTACGACGCGGTGGGTACGGCCAGAGTGAGTCCGGCGCTGTACGACCGGTCGTGCCGGGTCGCCCTCGGCTATCAGGACGAGGACATCGAGGCGGCGATCGTCGCCCGGATGGCGCCGGGACCGGCCAATCTTGTGTCGCGGTCGGTCCGCGCCGTGCGAATGACGCGCGAGCATCCCGATCTGCGGATCGGATCGTCCGTTCGAGGCGCCATCGACATCGTTCTCGTCGCGTCCGAACTGGCCGCGGTCCGGGGCGAGGCCGCGCTGTCGGAGCGGACCGGCCTTGATGCGGCCCGTACGGCGCTGTCCGGCAAGGTGACCGTGCAGGAGGGTTGCCCCCGGTCGGTGGACGAGATCATCGAGGAGATCTGGGGAAAGGCCGATCCGGGAAAACGCTGACGCCCGAGGAGGTCGCCGACTTCCCCGGGCCACCGCCTGACCCCTGGCTCGCTCCCAACCGCGCGGTCGAAGATCCCGCCGAGGTCGCCGCGCTGCTGCGTGAGCACGGCGCCCGGACCATGGGCAGGACCGAGTTGGAACATCGCCATGCCGACCTGCAGCGATTTTCCGCTGAGGTGGGTCAGCTCGACGCGGAGGCGTTCAAAGCTGCCGATCTTGACGACGCGCTGGAACTGCTCGTCGATCTGGCCAAGGCCACAGATGCATCGATTCGCCTCGCCGCCCGGCAACTCGCGCTGCGGCTGACGATCCGGCCTACCCGGGGTCTGGATGGCGACCGCTCCGGCACATCTCGACTGTCCACAGTGGACGATCCGCTGGCGGGGGTAGATCTTGACTTGGACGCGACGCTGGCCAGGCTGGATCAGCACCCGCGGCTGCGGGCCGAGGATGTCCGGGTACGCGCCTGGCGCAGCCCGGCGACGGCGTACGTCGTGCTGGTCGATGCATCGGGTTCGGTGGCCGGCCGCCGGATCGCTACCGCCTTGGTGACTACCGCCGCGGTGGCCGCGCGGATGCGCCCGGATGACGAACTGGCGGTGGTCGCGTTCTGGTCCCAGGCCGTCGTACTCCGTCCGATCCGGAGCATTGCGGCCACCACGGATCTCGTGGGGGCGTTGCTGACGTTGCGGGGCGGCGGTACGACGGATCTCGCGTTGGCGCTGCGTACGGGTCTGCGCCAGGCCGGAACCGCTCGGGCGCGGCGTCGCGAGGTGCTGCTGCTGACCGACGGGATCGCGACCGCCGGCCCGGATCCCGTTGCGGTGGCGGCGTCCTCCGCCGCTGCGGGTGCGCGGCTGCACGTTCTTGGTCTCAGCGACGAGGACCCGTCGTACCGGGCCTGCACGCAATTGGCCGGGGCCGGTGGCGGCCGGTACGCCGAACTGCTCCGCGCGAGCGACGCGCCCAGCGCGGTGGCAGCGGTTCTCCGCGCCTGAGCTGGGCAGCAGTGATACGAAAAGTGCCACTACGCCGGGGAGAGTGGCACGTGGCCCTGCCCGGATGCCCCGAGATAAGCAACCCTCGGTGGGAGGTGGTGGAGAACGACAAGGTGCTGGTGCGGAAACTCTGACAGAGCCTCGGATAGCGTTGGCGGACGTGCCAGGTCCCGACGTCGTCTGCCTGCACGGTGTCGGTCGATCGGGCCAGGACTGGGACGGCGTCCGGACTGGCCTCGAACGGTACGGCGTCGTACACACACCCGATCTGCCACGAGCGACGCCGGCGACGTTCCTTTCCGGCATCGCCGACCTGCCCGCCGACGTACTCCTCGTGGGGCATTCTCTCGGCGCCGTGGTCGCGCTGGCCCATGCCGCAACGGTTCCGGTCCGCGGCCTCGTCCTCAGTAACAGCTTCTTTCCGCCGGCTCGCAACGGCCGGAGTCGGACGGCAACGCTGACGGACTACGCGGCGCATCGCGTCGCCGTCGTCCGAGAGCTGTCACAGCGGGGAGTCTCGCCCCGACCGCGCATCAGCACGGGTCGCGCGATGGGAGCGCTGGCCCGCATCGGCCTGCGGCCCCAATCCTTCTACGCCCTGTGCTCCGCGGTCCGCGCGCCGGTTCTGGTCCTGCACGGTCGCCCGGATCACTTCGTGCCCGTCGACTTCGCGATGGCCGGGGTCGCCCGGAATCCCGCGTGGACACTGCGGATTCTGAACGGCGGCCACGACCTGCATCTCGACCAGCCAACTGAGTGGCTTCGCTGTGTCGACAGCTGGCACGAAAGGCGGTAGCTCGACGGTGCCGCGCGGTCGCAGTCGGGGCTAGCATGACGACTGCGATGGATCCCAGACATGGGTGGCTGCGGGCGCTTCGCGGTGCTGCGCTCGCCGCGTGTTGCCTCCTCCTGGGATTGTCCGGGCACACGTTCGGCAGTGCCGGCTTCGGAC
>JACCXW010000265.1 GCA_013696785.1 Geodermatophilaceae bacterium
CACCAGCACGCGGGGGGTGCGCTCCCCGAGGGAGGCCAGCGCGGCGAGGGCCGCCTGCGCCGTACCGCCTGCTCCGAGCACGACCCCCCGTCGTACCCGGGTGACGCCGGCTTCGGCGAGCGCCATCCGCACACCGGCCACGTCGGTGTTCTCCGCGTGCCAGCCGCCGTCTCGCGGGATCAAAGTGTTCGAGGCGCCGACGGCGCGTGCCAAAGCATCGGAGGAGGAGGCCAGCCGTAACGCGGCCCGCTTGAGCGGCATCGTCAGGGACAACCCGGCCCAGCTGTCATCCAGCCCGGCAAGCAACGCCGGGAGCCGCGCTTCGCCGCACTCGATCGCGTCGTAGCGCCATTGCGTGAGGCCGAGCTCGTCGTACGCCGCCCGATGCAGCGCCGGGGACAGCGAGTGCGCGACGGGTTGACCGAGCACGGCGGCCCGGCGGGCTACCCGCAGCCCAGCCCCTGGGCCGCGCAGCGGGCCTTCGCCGCCTCGAACTCCGCGGCGCTGGCGGTGAAGAAGTGGTTGCCCTCGGCGTCTTCGAGCACGTAGTAGATCCAGTCGCCGGGGACCGGGGCGAGGGCGGCCTCCAGGGAGACCTCCCCTGGACTGGAGATCGGCGTCGGTGGCAGGCCGACGTTCAGCCGGGTGTTGTACGGCGAGTCGATCTGGAAGTCGGCTGTGGTGAGCTCAGTGCCGGGCTTGCCGAGGTCGTAGGCGCTGGTGGCGTCGACTCCCAGCGGGATCCCCTGAGTCAACCGGTTGTAGACCACCCGCGCGATCCGTGGCCGCTCGGCGTCGATCCGGCTCTCCGACTGGATCATCGAGGCGATCACGACGATGTCGTACGGCGCGATCCCCAGCGCGACGGCGCGCTGCTCCAGGTCCAGGCTGGTCGACAGCGTGGTGAACTGCGCCACCAACTGCTGCAGGATGCCCAGCGCCTCGTCCTGCGGGTCGAGGGTGTACGTGGACGGGAACAGGAAGCCTTCCAGCCGCCCCTCGGCGTACGCAGGGAGACCGAGCGACTCGACCTGGTTCGCCGCCGTCTCGAACTCCACCACCGGGATCTCGGTGGCTTCGGCGAGGGCGAGCAGGATCTGCTCCTGGGTGAAGCCCTCGGGGATTGTGACGACCTCGGTCAGGCGGGCCAGCGGATCCAGCAACATCTCCAGGGCGAGCGCGGCGGACATCTGCGTACGCAGTTCGTAGAGGCCGGGCTGGATCGACAGCGATTCCTGGTCTTCCGTGGCGGCGTCACGGAAGGCACGCTCACTCTTGACGACGTCGGCCTCGAACAACGTCGTGGCGATGTCCGAGGCGGTGTCGCCCTGGTCGATCCTGATCTCCACCGACCCGGTGCCGGTGCCGGTGTAGTCGGGCACGTCGCCGAAGGCGCCGACCGCTTCGAGCAGGACCTTGCCGCCGAAGAACACGCCGACCACCAGCGCACCGATCACGACGATCGCGAGAACCGACGTCAAAGCGCTGCGGGTACGCCGCCGCCGGTGCCTAGCCCGGCCCGGGGGTCGCTCGCTGTCGACAAGTAGGGACAGGTCGCCGCTGTCATCGGTGCCGGCACCGGACACGGGGTCAGTCACGGGGTCGCGCACCCCCGTCGAGCCATCCCTGGAGTATGTACGCCGCCGCCTCCTGATCTATGACTTGCCGCTGATCCTGTTGCCGCACACCCCGCGCACGAAGCGAGCGGCTCGCACTCACGGTGGACAACCGCTCGTCGACGAGCCGGACCGGAACGGGCTCGATCCTGGCACCGAGCCGCTCGGCGTAGTCGCGAGCGTCCCGCGCGGAGGCTCCCAGCTGACCGGACAGGTGTTGCGGCAACCCGACGATGACCTCCACGACGTCGTACTCCAGCACCAACTCACCCAATCGCGCCAGGTCCCGCCCGCTTCGAATGTCACGGGCGAGCGTGAGGAGGGGGCTGGCGAGGATGCCGGCGGGGTCGCTCACGGCGACGCCGACACGCACGGAACCCACGTCCACTCCCAGCCGTCGGCCCGTGGTCATGCGGACCCGGTCACCCGCTGGGCCACGGCGTGTTCGGCCAACCGCAGCGCCTCGGCGGCGCCGTCGGGGCGGCTGCCCGCGCCCTGGGCCATGTCCTCCCGCCCGCCGCCTCGACCGTCCACGGCGGCTGCGAACGCACGGACGACCTCGGCAGCGGACAGCCGCCACCCCCGTGCCGGCTCGTTGACGGCAACGACGAAGGAGACCCGGTCCTCGGCTCGGCCGAGCAGCACGACCACGGCCGGCGCGGACTGGTCCAGCCGGCCGCGCACGTCCAGCGCCAGGGTGCGCAGATCCGCCGCGGACAGCCCGTTCGGCGCCTGCGCACCGACAAAGGCGACACCGAAGACATCCTTCGCGGCGCC
>JACCXW010000292.1 GCA_013696785.1 Geodermatophilaceae bacterium
GTACACGTGCGACAAGCGCTGCCGGCCGCGGTGCCGCCACTGGGCAATCTGCGCGAGCCCGTGTCCCTCGGCGACGGGCTCTACGCCGCCGGCGACCACCGTGACACACCGTCGCTCCAGGGCGCGATGGCCAGCGGGGCGCGGGTCGCCCGTGCCGTCCTCCACCAGCTGAGGCTCTGATGGCTGAGCTGGCCGAAGGCACCAAGGACGCGGAGTTCGAGGATTTCCGGTCGCTGTTGTTCGGTGTCGCGTACCGCATGTTGGGCTCGGCGACGGACGCCGAGGACGCCGTACAGGAATCGTGGCTGCGCTGGAACGCCGCGACGGACGTCCGCGAGCCGCGGGCGTGGCTCATCCGCGCCATCACGAACATCTGCCTCGATGAGTTGCGCTCCGCGCGCGCCCGCCGGGAGCAGTACGTCGGGCCGTGGCTGCCCGAGCCGGTACTGACCGGCGACGGCTTCGACGACCCTCTCGCCGCCGTACAGCGCCGGGATCTCATCTCCCTCGGGGCGCTGCGGATTCTCGAAAGACTCTCGCCCCGCGAGCGAGCCGCCCTCGTCCTGCACGAGGGGCTGGGGCTATCCCACTCGGAGGTCGCGACGGCGCTCGGCGGGACCGAGGGTGCGAGCAGGCAGCTGCTCGCCCGGGCCCGGCGTCGGCTCCCCGCGGACCTGCGGGCCGCCGGCGGGCGGCGACCCGATCCGGCTGACCACCGGCGCCTTGTCGAGGCCATGCTGGCAGCCTTCGAGAGCGGCGACCTGGCGCCGTTGCTTTCACTGCTGGGCGAGGACGTGCAGTTGCACAGCGACGGAGGTGGTCAGGCGCGAGCGGCGCTACGTCCGATCACGGGCGTCGAGAAGGTGCTGCGCTTCCTGGCCGGCCTGCGGCAGCGAGAAGGCAGCCGCGTCGAGATATCGGTTGTCGAAGTGAACGGGCTTCCGGGCCTGCTCGTCACCGAAGCGGGACGGCCCGTTGTCGTGACCAGCCAGCGATTGTCCGGCGGGCGTGCCGTGGAGTTGCTGCTCGTCGTCGCTCCGGACAAGCTCGCCCGGGTCCGCCGGCAACTGGCGTGAGCCGGATCACCGTCACGTTTTCCGCTGCTGCCCCGTCCTCCTGGTGACCGAATCCTGAGGAGGACGCAATGGCCCGTATCCCGTTGGACGTCGCACGTACCGGCTGGCTCGGCCGAGTCGCCGCCGGTGTCTCCCGCCGCCGGTTCGGCACGGTGATCGAGCCGCTGGCCGCGGCGGCCCACCAGCCGTGGGTGCTGTGGGCCAACATCCGCAACGAACTCCTTGTCGAGCGCCGCTGGCGCACTCTCGATCCGGGGCTGCGCGATCTCGCCGTGGTCGCCTCGGCCACCCGGCTCGGCTGCGCATGGTGCATGGACTTCGGGTACTGGAAGACGCACAGCGAGGGCACGCTCAGCGACGCGAAGCTCCAGGCGATCCCGGTCTGGCAGGACTCCGACGAGTTCACCGACCTGGAGCGGCAGGTCCTCGCCTACGCCGACGCGATGACCGACACGCCTATGGACGTTACCGACGAGCAGGTCGAGCGGCTGCGGAAGGCTCTCGGCGACGCGCGGCTCGTGGAACTCACGGCGTACATCGCGCTGGAATCCCAGCGCAGCCGCTTCAACTCCGCGCTGGGGTTGTCGGGGCAGGGCTTCCGCGACCGCTGCGAGTTCCGCACCGGGTAGGCGGGCGTACTGTCGCGGGCGTGTCCGAGTTGGTCTTCGTCCGCGCCGGCACCGTGCTGTACGAGCAGGCGTGGGCCGAGCAGCGACGGCTACACGCCGCGCGGGTGGCCGGCACCGGCCCCGACACCGTGCTGCTGCTGGAGCATCCGCCGGTCTACACAGCCGGCCGTCGTACGACGAGCATGGAACGCCCGACCGACGGCACCGCCGTCATCGACGTCGACCGGGGCGGGCGGATCACCTGGCACGGGCCGGGGCAGCTGACCGGCTACCCCATCGTCGCGCTGCCCGATCCGGTCGACGTCGTCGCGCACGTGCGCCGGCTCGAGGACGCGCTGATCGCGGTGTGCGCCGACCTCGGCGTGGAAGCCGGCCGACTCGAAGGCCGCAGCGGTGTCTGGGTTCCGTCATCAGGGCGGGGGCCGGACCGCAAGGTCGCAGCCATCGGCATCCGGGTCGCGCACGGCGTGACGATGCACGGCTTCGGTCTCAACTGCGACCCCGACCTCAGCTGGTTCGACCGGATCGTCCCGTGCGGGATCAGCGACGCCGCTGTCACCTCGATCAGCCGCGAACTCGGGCGCAGCGTCGGCGTACCGGATGTCCTGGATTCCGTCGAGCATCACCTGCGGCGGATGTTGGTCCCGGCGGAGGTACACACGTGACCGAGGACCGGAACGTCGTCGGTGGTCCGCTTGAACCGTGCGGAGCCGACCCGATAACCGGCTTTTACCGGGACGGCTGCTGCAACACCAGCCCGGACGACGTCGGCAACCACACTGTCTGCGCGGTCGTGACAGCCGAATTCCTGGCTCATCAGCAGGCAGTCGGCAACGACCTGTCGACCCCGATGCCGCGTTTCGGCTTCGCCGGGCTGCGCCCCGGTGACCGGTGGTGCGTGTGCGCGTCCCGCTGGCGGCAGGCCTACGACGACGGCGCGCCCGCTCCCGTGGTCCTGGCGGCCACGCACGAACGAGCGCTCGAGGCCGTCGACCTCGCCATGCTCAGCGAGCACGCTGTCGACGTACCGGCCGATCCGGGCGCCCTCGCCTGACCCGCCCTACCTTCAGCGGAATGCCCGCGGGCCTGGCAGGGTCGACACATGGCTCGGATCACGGCGTACCTGGAGCTCGGCAACAAACGGGTCTTCGCCGCAGCCCTGGACTGGCCGGGCTGGGCGCGTTCCGGCAAGACCGACCAGGAGGCGCTGGACCGGCTGGCCGACTACGCAGAGCGTTACCGGCCGGTCGCCGAGCGGGCGGAGGTTCGCTTTCCGGTCGCGTATGACTTCGATGTCCTGGAGCGACTTCCCGGCTCCGGGAGCACGGACTTCGGGGCACCCGGCGCGATTGCGCAGGCCGATCACGCAGCCCTCACCGTGGCACAGGCGCGACGCCTGGCCGCGCTCGTCGAAGCATCGTGGGCCGTTCTCGATGAGGTGGCGGCACAGACCCCCGGGGAGCTTCGCAAGGGTCCACGGGGCGGCGGCAGGGACCGCGACAAGATGATCCAACACGTCGTCAGCGCCGAGGCCTCCTACGCCCGGCAGCTCGACATCCGTCACCGCGAACCGGCCTTCGACGACCGTGACGCGGTGACGGCGCTACGCCGGGACATCGCCGCCGCGTTGCGATCCGCTCGGGACGGGACACCGTCACGTCCGAAAGGCTGGCCGCCGCGGTACGCCGCGCGCCGTATCGCCTGGCACGTCCTCGACCACTGCTGGGAGATGCAGGACCGCACCGAGCCGTCCTGACACCCCTTCGACTTCAGACGACGAAGTTGATCAGCCGGCCGGGGACAGCCACCACCTTGCGCACCGTGTTCCCGTCCAGATAGGCCGCTACCCGTGTGTCCGCGCGGGCTGCCGCTTCCATTCCGGCGGCGTCGATGTCGGCCGGGACCACGACGGTGGCCCGTACCTTGCCGTTGACCTGGACCGGGATCTCGACTGTCTCGTCGACCAGGTACGCCGGGTCTGGCACCGGGAATGCCTCCCAGGTCAGCGATTGCTCGTGTCCCAGCGTCGACCACATCTCCTCTGCCGCGTGCGGAGCCAGTGGCGCCAACATCAGCACCAGCGGTTCGGCGACTGCAGCGGGGACACCGCCCTGGGCGTAGGCCGTCGTCAGGTGGTTGGTCAGTTCCGTGATCTTGGCGATGGCGATGTTGAACCGCAGCGTCTCCATGCCGTCGCGGACGCCGGCGATCGTGCGGTGCAGCACGCGGGACGTCTCGACCGGTACGGCGGACTCCGACGTACGCACCTTCCCGGTGTTCTCGTCGACGACGACGCGCCAGATCCTTTGCAGCAGCCGCATCGAGCCGACGACCGCCTTGGTCTCCCAGGGCCGCGACTGGTCCATCGGCCCGGTGAACATCTCGTACAGGCGCAGGGTGTCGGCCCCGTAGTCGGCGTACATCTCGTCCGGCGTCACGGAATTCTTCAGGCTCTTGCCCATCTTCCCGTGCTCTCGGCGTACCTCCTCGTCACCGTAGAAGAACCGCCCGTCGCGCTGCTCGACCTGCTCTGCCTCGACGTAGACACCGCGGTTGTCCACGAATGCATCCGCCAGCACATAGCCCTGGTTGAACAGCCGCCGGAACGGCTCCTCGCTGGAGACGTGGCCCAGGTCGAACAGCACCTTGTGCCAGAACCGCGAGTACAGCAGGTGCAGTACCGCGTGCTCCACCCCGCCGATGTACAGATCGACCCCACCGGTGTCCCCCGGTTTGGCGGGGTCGGGCCCCATCCAGTACCGCTCGATCTCCTTGTCCACAAAGGACTGATCGTTCGTGGGGTCCAGGTAGCGCAGCTCGTACCAGCAGGAACCGGCCCACTGCGGCATCGTGTTCAGCTCCCGGCGGTACTCCTGCTCTCCCTCCCCCAGGTCCAGCCTTACCGTCGCCCAGTCCGCGATGCGGCCCAGCGGCGGCTCCGGATCGGAGTTCTCGTCGTCGGAGGTCTTCGGCGTGAAGTCCTCGATGTCGGGCAGCGTCAGCGGCAGCATCTCCTCGGGCAGCGCCTGGGGCAGACCGTCGGCGCCGTACACGATGGGGAACGGCTCACCCCAGTACCGCTGGCGGCTGAACAACCAGTCCCGCAGCTTGTACGTCACGGCTCCCGCACCGTGCCCGTACTGCTCCAGCCAGTCGATCATGGCTGCCTTGGCCTCGACGATGCCCATCCCGTCCAGCGTCAGCGTTTCACCGGCGGAGTTGATAGCAGGGCCCTGACCGGTGAACGCCTCGCCGGTGAAGTCCGGCGGCGGCTGCACCGTGCGGACGATCGGCAGTTCGAACGCCTCGGCGAAGTCCCAGTCCCGCTGGTCCTGGCCGGGCACCGCCATGATCGCGCCTGTGCCGTAGCCCATCAAGACGTAGTCGGCGATGAAAACCGGGATCTGCTCGCCGTTCGCCGGATTCGCCGCATACGATCCGACGAACACCCCGGTCTTCGTTCTCGCTTCTGCCTGACGGTCCATCTCCGAGCGCTGCGATGCTCGCTTCTGGTAGGACAGCACCGCTTCACGCGGCAACGCAACCTTCCCCGTCCAGGCCTCAGCGACACCGTCCGGCCATTGGCTCGCGGTCAGGACCTCGACCAACGGATGTTCGGGCGCCAGCACCATGTACGTCGCCCCGAACAACGTGTCCGGCCGAGTGGTGAAGACCTCAATGCCAGGCCCCGCATCGGTCGCGAAGATGACAGAGGCCCCGGTTGACCGTCCGATCCAGTTGCGCTGCATCAGCTTGATGGACTCGGTCCAGTCCAGCCGGTCCAGGTCGGCCAGCAGCCGGTCGGCGTACGCTGTGATCCGCATCATCCACTGCTTCAGTGGGCGCCGGTACACGGGGAAGTTGCCCCGGTCGCTGCGGCCGTCAGCGGTAACCTCTTCGTTGGCCAGCACGGTGCCCAGGGCAGGGCACCAGTTCACCGGTGCCTCACTGACGTAGGCCAGCCGGTGGTTGTTGACGACCTCGCGTCGCTCCACTGTGGACAGTTCTGGCCATGTCCGGTCGAACGGATTCGTCCCCTGTCCAGGTTCGCGGATCCCGGCGTCCAGGTCGGTCACCAGCTCGTCGATCGGCCGACCGCGCTGCGCGTCGGCGTCAAACCACGAGTTGAAGATCTCCCGGAAGATCCACTGGGTCCAGCGGTAGTAGCTGACATCCGCGGTGGCCACCGAACGGCGCGGATCGTGGCCCAGTCCCAGCCGGCGCAGCTGCCTGCGGTAGTTCACGATGTTGGCTTCGGTCGTGACCCGTGGGTGCTGGCCGGTCTCGACGGCGTACTGCTCGGCCGGCAGCCCGAACGCGTCGAAGCCCATCGCGTGCAGCACATGGTGGCCGTTCATCCGCTGATAGCGGGCGAACACGTCTGTTCCGATGAAGCCCAATGGGTGGCCGACGTGCAGCCCGGCGCCGGACGGGTACGGGAACATGTCGTTCACGTACAGCTTCGGCCGGCCGACGACCCGGTCGAATCCTTCGGACAGCGGTCCGACCGGGTTGGGGGTGTGGAACGTCCCGTCGACATCCCAGCGGTCCTGCCAGGCCAGTTCTATCCGCCGTGCCATCGCCGCGGTGTACCTGTACGGCGGGATGTCCGCCGGTTGCTCGATCATCTCGGTCCTCCTGCTCACCGTCCGGACATGGAAAGACCCCTCACGCAGGAGGGGTCGCCGTGCCGGAGTGACGCGTTACCGGCACGGCCGGCTAAGGAGCAGCGCTAACCGCGACATGGCGCAATCATAGTCGCCCGGCCTACTCCGATTGGGCAGCAGCCCGCGTCGGTCGGTGTAGACACACGGTGGCGGAGGGAACGGCATGAGCATTGACGCGGGTTCGGACCGGGCCACCGTGCAGCAGTGGTTCTTGTCCCGGGACGAGCGGGCCAATCGCGCCACCCGGCTGCCGACCTGGACCGAGGGCAACGACGCGAGGCCACTGATCCACGGCGGCAGCTACTTCGCCCGGCTGGTCGACGAGGTGTCCACCCTCGCCGCCGGCGACCATCTCTTCTTCACCGATTGGCGTGGTGACCCCGACGAGGCGATGCGGGACGGCGGTCCGAGCATTGCGGACCTCTTCAGCGCGGCGGCCCGCCGCGGCGTCGTGGTCAAGGGGCTGGTGTGGCGCTCGCACCTGGACACCTTCGCTTTCAGCGAGGAGGAGAACCGGCATCTCGGCGAGCGGATCGAGGCAGCCGGCGGTGAGGTCCTCCTCGACCAGCGGGTACGCCGTGGGGGCTCGCACCACCAGAAGTTCGTCGTTCTGCGCCATCCACGGCGGCCCGAACTCGACGTCGCCTTCGCCGGCGGCATCGACCTGTGCCACGGCCGTCGCGACGACGCCGAACACCTGGGCGACCCGCAGCCGGTCCGGATGGCCAAGGCGTACGGCGATCGTCCGCCCTGGCACGACGTCCAACTGGAGTTGCGCGGGCCGGTCGTCGGTGCCCTGGACACCACGTTCCGGGAGCGGTGGAACGACCCGAACTCGCTGGACGCGCACAATCCGCTGGCCCGTCTGCGCGACCGGGTCGGCCACGCGGACATGTCCGCCGACCCACTGCCGCCGCAACCGCCCGACCCCCTACCCATGGGGCCGATGGCGATCCAGGTGCTGCGCACGTACGCCGCCATCCGGCCGCGGTACTACTTCGCCCCGCGCGGCGAGCGGACCGTGGCCCACGGCTACACCAAGGCGGTCTCGCAGGCTCGACGACTGATCTACCTGGAGGACCAGTACATGTGGTCCAAGGACGTCGCGGCACTCTTCGCCACGGCGATGCGGCGCCACCGCGACCTGCACGTCGTGGTCGTTGTCCCGCGGTATCCGGATGTGGACGGTCCGATCGCGCTGCCGCCCAACATGATCGGCCGGCAGCAGGCGATCGACCTGTGCCGGGCGGTCGACCCCGGTCGGCTGCATGTCTTCGACGTCGAGAACCGGCTGGGGACGCCGGTGTACGTGCACGCCAAGGTCTGCGTCGTCGACGACGTGTGGTGCAGCGTCGGGAGCGACAACTTCAACCGCCGATCCTGGACGCATGACAGCGAGCTGTCCTGCGCGGTGCTGGACAGCCGACGAGACGACAGGGAGCCGCTGGACCCAGCGGGACTCGGTCACGGGGCGCGGGTATTCGCCAGGGATCTGCGACTGCGGTTGTGGCGCGAACACCTCGACCGCGCCGAGGCCGGCAACGCCGAGGCCGACCTGCTCGAACCGGCCGATGCGGTGGCCGCGATCCGCGCTGGCGCGGACGCCCTGGAACGCTGGCATGAGCAAGGCCGTAACGGACCTCGACCGCCAGGCCGGCTGCGGCCGCACCGCCCGGAACAGGTGTCTATGGCGACGAGACTCTGGGCAGTGCCGGCCTACCGGATGATGTACGACCCCGACGGCCGCCCGTGGCGCAAGCGGCTGCGGCGGACCTGGTAGTCAGCCCAGCTGTGGCGCGACCTCGGCGCCGACCAGTTCGATCTGGTCGAGATCACTGAGATCGAGCAACTGCAGGTACATCCGTTGCGATCCGGCCTCGGCGAAGCGCCCCAGCGTGTCGACGCACTCCGCCGGCGTACCGGCGATGCCGTTCTCGCGCAGCGCGGCAGGATCCCGGCCGATCGCGTCGGCCCGCTCGGCCACCTCCGCGTCGTCGCGTCCGCAGCAGACGACGAGCGCGTTGGACAGCCGCAGGCTGTCCGGGTCGCGACCGATGTCGGTGCACGCAGCCCGGACCCGATCGAAGAGCACCCGGGTGTCGTCGGGGCCGGTGAAGTTCGCGTTGAACTCGTCGGCGAAGCGGGCGGCCAGTTGCGGCGTACGCCGTTTCCCGCTGCCGCCGACGATGATCGGCGGGTGCGGCCGCTGGAAGGGCTTCGGCAATCCCGGTGAGTCCGTGACCGTGTAGTGCGTGCCGGTGAAGCTGTAGCGCTCACCGACAGGCGTGTCCCAGAGTCCGGTGATCAGCTCGAGCTGCTCGGCGTACCGGTCGAAGCGCTCACCGATGGCCGGGAAGTCGATGCCGTACGCCGCATGCTCCTCCTCGTACCAGCCGGCTCCGAGCCCGAGTTCGACCCGGCCGTTGCTCATCTGATCGACCTGCGCTACTTGGACCGCGAGGACGCCTGGCCAGCGGAAGGTCCCCGGGCTGACCAACGTCCCGAGCCGGATCCGGCTGGTGTCCCGGGCCAGGCCGGCCAGCGACGTCCAGGCATCCGTCGGGCCGGGCAGCCCGTCGCCGCTACCCATCACCAGGTAGTGGTCGGAGCGAAAGAAGGCGTCGAAGCCTGAGTCCTCGGCGGCGCGCGCGACCGTGAGGAGGTCGTCGTAGCTCGCGCCCTGCTGGGGTTCGGTGAATATCCGCAGGTCCATGCCGGTCACGCTAGCGCGCAGCGCCAGGGACCCTCGCGTGGTCATCCACCGACCGACAGGGCAGGATGGACCGACCACCGAGCGGAAAGAGGCAACAGTGCTGGGCATCCACAAGAAGACCCGTAGCCAGGTGATCGGCGGCGAGTTCAGCGAGGGGCTCGCGCACATGCGAGTCGCTGCCGGCGAGGCCGCGGCCGGCGCGAGCGAGGCCCTGGCGCCCCGGATCGAGGCTGTCCGCGAATCCGTGGCACCGCGGGTCGGAGCGGCCCGTGACGCGTTGGCACCGCGGGTGGACAGCGCCTGGGAAGCCGCCGCCGGTGCTGTTGCCGGCGCGCGTGAGGCCGCTGCCCCGCAGTGGGACAGGGCGGTAGCCACCGCTGGATCCGCCGCAGCCACCGTCGAGGCGCGTGGGCGCAGGGCCCGCAAGCGGGCGAAGGCGAGCGCCGCCGATCTGCGCAAGCAGGCGAAGTCGAGCCGCGCGGACGTGCGCAAGCAGGTCAGGAGCTCCGCGTCGGACGTGCGGGCGCAGGCAGAGTCGGCCATGGCCGAAGCTCGCCAGCAGGCCACGTCCCGGTCGAAGAAGGCCCGCAAGCTCGCAAAGTCCACCGCGAAAGACGTCCGCAAGCAGGCCCTGGCCAGCGTCAAGGACAGCCGGAAGCGGGCCACGAAGCTCGGTCGCAATGCACGTCGGCGCGCCGATGCCGCGGTCGCCCGTGCGAGCGGGCAGCGCAAGTCCCGGCGCTGGCCGTGGCTTCTGGCCGCCCTCGGCCTTGGTGCCGTCGCGGCCGCGGTGGTGCGCCGACGCGCCGACGCGCCGACGC
>JACCXW010000313.1 GCA_013696785.1 Geodermatophilaceae bacterium
CGCGACCGCCCGGTTAAGTGCCACCACCGGTGAAGGCTGGACCTCCAGCAGCACGTGATATGCGGCCACCACCCTGGCCCAGTCGGTCGCGGCGGCCTCGGGCGCCGTGGCGTGCGTTGCGGCGATCTCGGCCTGCAACCGGTAGGGCCCCGGCGGGCGGCCCGTGCCGCGGGCGGTCGCCAGGCACGCCAGCCCGGCGGCCACCATCGAAGGATCCCACCGGAGGCGGTCCTGTTCCTCCATCGGCACCAGGTCACCGGCCGCGTCGATCCGGGCAGCCCGGCGCGCGTGCTGGAGCAGCAGCAGCGCACGCAGGCCCTGCACCTCGTCGTCCTGGGGTAGCAGCTCGGCCACCAGCCCGGCGAGGCGCACGGCTTCCGCGGCGAGGTCGTCGCGGGTGCCGTCCCCCTCGGTGCCTGCGTACCCCTCGTTGAAGACGAGATAGACGACGGCCAGCACCCCGGCGGTCCGCTCGGTGACGCGGTGCGGATCCGGTACCCGGAACGTGATGCCGGCGTTAGCGATCTTGGTTCGGGTCCGCAACAGCCGCTGCCCCATCGTGGCCTCGCTGACCAGGAAGGCGCGGGCGATTTCGCGGGTCGACAATCCGGCGACCGTCTTCAAGGTGAGCGCCACCTGGCCAGTCAGCGGTAGGGCCGGGTGGCAGCAGGTGAACAGCAGCCTGAGCACGTCATCGCGGTAAGCCTCGCCGTGCGGATCGGCGTCCGGCGCGTTACCGGCGGAGTGCTCGTCGAAGGTGGCCACGGCCGTCAGCACTCTCAGCTTCTCCGTCTCGGTCCGGCGCCGACGCAGCACATCGAGCGCCCGCCGGTGGGCGGTCGTGGTGAGCCAAGCGGCCGCGTTGTCCGGGACGCCATCGCGCGGCCAGCGGGCCAGCGCGCGCTCGACCGCGTCCTGGAGGCAGTCCTCGGCGAGGTCCCAGTCACCGGTGACCCTGATCAGCCCGGCCACGATGCGCAACCGCTCGCCGGCCACAGCCTCGGCGAGCGGGTGCGCGATCTCGTGGGTGCTCCCGACTGGTCAGCCCTCGTCTATCGGCCAGAACGGCCGCAGTTCCAGTCGCCCGTTGCGAGCCATCGGGTGTTTCGACGCGATCTCGATCGCCTCGTCGAGGTCCTCGCACTCGAGGATGTCGAAGCCCATGATCCACTCCTTGGATTCGGTGAACGGGCCGTCTGTGACGAGCAGTTCCCCAGAACGCACCCGCACCGTGGTCGCGTCCTCGAGCGGACGCAGCCGGTCGCCCATCACCCACTTGCCGCGGCCGTCGACGTCTGCACCCCAGACCTCGATGTCGGCCTGCGGCTCCGGCGAGGTGTCCGGGGCGGTGTCGGTGGCGACGAACATCATGTACTTCATCGTGAGTCTCCTTCGTATGGACGGTATGACACGTACGACGATCGGAAGGCCGTGGATCCGACATGTCAGGCACAAATTGTTTAGCGCTATCGGAGAAATTCATTGCGACGGACCTGATTGGCGATGCCCTGGTCAGCCCGGCGTCGGCAGCGTCTCGATCAGCGCCAGCAGACCGGCGCCGTCAAGCAGGTCGGCCGGGCGGACGGTCCTGTTCTGCCGCACGTAGTGGAACGCGGCACCGACGCGCTCCGGCGGTACTCCGCTGAGTTCGGCCCAAGCCAGCCGGTACGCCGCCAACTGCACCGCGGTCGCCGACGCGTCGGCGCCTGCCGGCGGCTGACCCGTCTTCCAGTCCACCACCACGAAGCCACCGCCCACGTCGGCGAAGACGGCGTCCATCCGCCCCCGCAGCGACAGCGCGCCGAGCCGGAACTCGAAGGGCACCTCGACCTCGATCGGCGTCCGGTCCGCCCAGTCGCTGCCGAGGAACGCCTCCTGCAGCGCGGCCAGGTCACTGTCGTCCGCGCCGGCGTCCTCTGCACCGGGCAACTCGTCGAGGTCGAGCAGTCGCTCGGCCCCGAAGCGGTGCTCCAGCCAGGCGTGGAACGCCGTACCCCGGCGGGCCAGTGGAGCCGGCGCGAAAGGCATGGGTCGGCGTAGTTGCGCGGCCAGCCGCTGCGGGTCGCGGCGCAGGGTGATGAGCTGCGATACCGACAGGTGCACCGGGAGCGCGACGTCCACAACGTCCGGTACGCCCGCGGCACGTTCGGCGAGCAACAGCGCGACATCCTGGTGCCATTCGCTAGGACTCGGGTCGTCGGGGCGGGCAGCGCGGACCCGGGCGGCGGCGTCGTCGACGGCCTCCCGGCGACTGCCGAGCGGATCGAACGGCCAGCTAGCGGTGCGCACTTCGGCCCGGCGCGGGTTGCTCACCCCCTTCTCGGGTGGTGGCTGCCAGTGCTCCGCCGCGCCACCGCCGTACTCGTGCACCTCGTCCAACAGGACGGACGGCCCTCGCGACGCCAAGGCGGTGTCGTCCCACCAGTAGCCGGAGCAGAGCAGTTCGGAACGTGCCCGGGTGATGGCGACGTAGGCCAGTCGACGTTCCTCCAGCAGGCCGATCGCGGCGCAGTCGGCGAGGAACGCCGCGCGGCTGAGGTCGGCGTCCTTCTGGTCCGCGCAGGCGGCCGGAATCCATTGCGGCAGGTCGGCACGATCGCCGCGCAACGGGTATGGGACGGCTCCGAGCTTGGTCGTCCAGACATCGCGGCCCGCATCCTTGGACGGGAAGACGTCCTTGACCAGGCCGGGAATCGCCACCACGTCCCACTCCAAGCCCTTGGCCCCGTGCACGGTGAGGATCTGTACGGCGTCGGCCCGCCGCTCGACCACGCCCGCCTCAAGTCCACGCTCCTGCTCCTCGGCGGCACTGAGATAGCCGAGGAACCCAGTGAGCGACCCGCCCGAGGCGACGCCGAGGTCCGCTGTGAAATCCGCGGCGACGTCGAGGAAGGCGTCGAGATGACCGCGGGCCAACGCCTGCTCACCGGGACGGCGCACGGCCACCTCGACGTCCAAGCCGATCGTCCGCTCGATGTCGGAGAGCAGGTCGGGCAACGGTTGGTCGAGTCGCGCTCGAAGCAGTCGTAGCTCGTCCCGCAGCGCGCTCAACCGGCGCCAGCCTTCGGTGGAGTACGCCGCTGGCGCGCCGAGGTCATCCAGCGCGTCGACCACACTGCCGTCGTCCTCGCGGTCGCTCCTGGCCGGCCGCTCACCCTGGCCGGCGGTAGCCGCCGGGGTCGTTGCGACCGCCGCGGCCGGCACC
>JACCXW010000032.1 GCA_013696785.1 Geodermatophilaceae bacterium
GGGCTGCTCACCGCCCCCGCGGTGGCCGCCCCCGCCGATGCGACCACGAGCGGGCCGGCGATCGACGCCTTGCAGACGCCGGGGCGGCTGATCCCGATGGGTTCGGGCTCGTTGCGCGAGATCGCGGCGAGCCACGCCGGCGAGCAGGCCGAGGTGCTGACCAACGGCCCGGAGATCCCCGGACCCAAGCGACCGAACGCCGCGCCCGACCCGAGGGTGACCCCTGCCCTTACACCAAACCCCGGCATCACACCGGTGGCCGGGCGGGAGAAGGGGATGCTGGCCTTCAACGGCTTGAACCATGTCGACAGCCGTTACGCGAGCAACGGCAACCAGTACAGCGGCGAGCCCCCGGACCAGGCGCTCTGCGTGGGCAACGGCTTCACCTTCGAGATGGTCAACCAGGTGGTGACCGTCTACAACGGAGACGGCTCACAGCTCGTGCCGGACGCGAGCATCAACGAGTTCTACGGCCTCGCACCCAACATCACCCGAACCGCCCCGCCCACGTTCGGGCCATTCGTCTTCGACCCGGTGTGCCTGTACGACGCGCAACTGCAGCGGTGGTTCGTCATCAACACCGGACTCGACGCGGACCCCTTCACCGGCGCCTTCACCGGCGGGTCACGCCTCTACCTCGCCGTGAGCGCGACCGACGATCCGACCGGAACATTCGGCTACTACAGCCTTGACACGACCGATGGCGACGAGAACGACACCGGGTGCCCCTGCTTCGACGACTTCCCGCACATCGGAGCGGACGCGAACGGCTTCTTCATCAGCACCAACCGCTTCTCGGTGTTGGGCCCGGAGTTCAACGGCGCCAAGATCCATGCGTTCTCCAAGCAGGGTCTAGCCGCCGCGGCAGATGGGACCGGACCGGTGCCGCCGGTGGTCAGCATCAACGCCGGATACGTCAACGGAAATCCGTCGTTTACCGTGCAGCCGGCGACGGTGCCGCCAGGCGGGCAGTTCCTCGATCGCGAGTACTTCCTGTCAAGCCTGAACTTCGACACGAACTCCGAGGAGAGCATCGCGATCTGGGCACTGGACAACACCGAGACGCTCGACACCGAAGAGCCCGACCTGCGGCTGACCCGACGCGTCATCAGCAGCCTGGAGTACGCCTTCGCACCAGACGTCCGGCAGCGGCCGGGACCCGCGCCACTGGCGGAGTCCCTCGGCGAGCGGCTGAACAAGCTTGACAACGGCGCGGGCGGCAACATGCAGGAGATAACGTTCGCTGACGGTCGGCTGTGGGCTACGGTAGGGACCGCGGTCGGCGCGCCGGGCGAGCCGAAGCGGTCCGGCGTCTTGTGGCTGCAGGTTCAGCCCACGTTCCGCTTCGGCCAGGTCGGCGGGCGGGTCGTGGAGCAGGGGTACGTCACGGTCAACAACAACAGCCTGCTGTACCCGACGGTCGGTGTGAACGCCGACGGCGTTGGCGCGATCGTAATGAGCCTGGCTGGGCCGACGGTCTTCCCAAGCGCGTCGTTCATCGCGATCGACAGTTCGGGTGTCAGCGGGCCGGTCCGGGTACCCGGGGTTGGTGCCGGGCCGGAGGACGGCTTCACCTGCTACCTCGCCTTCGGTGACCGCAGCAGAGGTTGCCGCTGGGGTGACTACACCGAGGCCGTCGCCGACGAGAACGGCGATATCTGGATGACGACGGAGTACATCCCGAACGGCCCCCGGACCGAGCTGGCCAACTGGGGCACCTACGTGATGAAGGTCAACCGCTAGGACTCCACGATTGCGGGGAAACCACGTATCGCATCGGAGCGATACGTGGTTTTCCCGCATTCGCGCGAGTTGGCAAGGTCAGTTGCCGCAAGGGGGACGAAGTTGTCGGAGCGTTCAGGAACCCTCGCTGACGATCCGTTCAATGGGCGGCACCCAACCAGTCACGAACGGCTGACGGGACTGCCCTGGGACGCGTCGTACCACGACGGCCCTGCGCCCTGGGATATCGGCCGGCCGCAGCCGGCAATAGTGCGTTTGGCATCCGAAGGCGGATTCGCCGGAGCGGTGCTAGATGCGGGCTGCGGGACCGGCGATAACGCTCTTCACGTCGCCTCGCTGGGATCGTCGGTTCTGGGCGTTGACGTGGCTGAGACCGCACTGGCGATCGCCCGTGCGAGGGCCGACGACCGTGGGATCGAGGTTGAGTTCGCTGCGGCTGACGCGTTCCAGCTGGAGCGTTTGGGGCGCCGGTTTGAGACGGTGCTGGACTGCGGTCTGCTCCACACATTAGACGGCGACGAGCGACCGGGATACGTGGCGAGTCTGGCGTCTGTGACCGAGCACGATGGAACCCTGTATGTGCTGTGCTTCAGTGACGGTGGTCCCGATACCGGTCCGCACCCCATCAGTCAGGAAGAGCTGAGAACGGCGTTCGACCCCAGCACTGGATGGAACATCGCCGCCATCGAACTGGACCGGGTCCAGACGAGATACCACGACGACGGCGCACCGGCCTGGTTCGCGACAATCAAACGGATCTAGCCTGCGGGGGCTGTAGCTCGAGAACGTGGAGCGCCCGCCTAGGACGAGTGGACGGCGGCTGTCCCGACAACGCCGGCCGGGTGCGGACCCGATCCTCAAGGGCTCGGCGCTGCGCTCCAGATCTCACGCAGGTCATCGACGGTGACACCGGCCAGGGTGTCTCGCAGGACGACGCCCGGCTGCGCAGGCAACGGAGCGGCCCGGGGCACTGCCAGCACCGTGCAGCCGGCCGCCACCCCCGCGGCCACCCCCGTCGGGGAGTCCTCGATCACGAGTGCCTCCGCCGGCTCCAGCCGCAGCAGCGACAGCGCCCGGCGGTAGGGGGCGGCGTCCGGCTTTGCGACGGTCTCGCCGCCACAGACGACCGCGTCGAAGTGCTCGGCCCCCATCGAACGCAGCGCGTCCTCAACCAGCGGCCGGTTAGTGGACGTCACAAGCGCTGTACGCAGCCCGGCGCGGCGTACCGCGAGCAGCAGCTCGCGGGCCCCGGGCTGCCACAGCAGGCCTTCGGCGAACAACTCACCGGTCCGCACGTCCAACCAGGCGGCGTCCGCAGCGCTGTCGCGACCGGTGAGACCGAGGTCGGCGTAGAAGATGTCCATGGACACCGCCATGCTCGTCCCGACCATGGCCTCCCGGGCGCCGTCGGACAGCACCCCCCCGAGTTTCGCCGCGAACTCCTGCAACGAGACGTCCCAGAGCTTCTCCGAATCCAGCAGGGTTCCGTCCATATCCCACAACACAGCTCGCAGCACGCTCACCTGGCGTTGAAGTACTTGGCCTCGGGGTGGTGCACGATGATGGCCGACGTCGACTGCTCCGGGTTTAGCTGGAACTCCTCGGACAGCTCGACCCCGATCCGGCCGGGTTCGAGCAGTTGCATGACCTGGCGCTGGTCCTCCAGATCCGGGCAGGCCGGGTACCCGAAGGAGTACCGAGAGCCCCGGTAGCCCTGCTGGAACACGTCCTGCAGGCTCGGCGAGTCCGCCGCTGCGGCCGTCGTACCGTCTCCGAAGACGAGTTCCTCGCGGGTCCGCCGGTGCCAGTACTCGGCCAGCGCCTCGGTGAGCTGGACCGACAACCCGTGCACTTCCAGATAATCGCGGTACGCGTCCGCGGCGAATAACGTGTTGGCGAACTCGCTGATCCGCTGCCCCATGGTGACGACGTGGAACGCTACGACGTCGATCTCGCCGGAGTCCTTTGCGCGGAAGAAGTCGGCCAGGCACAGCCGCCGTTCGCGGCGCTGGCGTGGGAACGTGAAGCGCACCCACTCTCCGCCGGGATCCTCACGCGTGCCGTGCAGCACGATCAGATCGTCGCCCTCGCTGATGCACGGGAAGTAGCCGTAGGCGACCGCCGCCTCCAGGACGCTCTCGGTGTGGAACCGGTCCAGCCAGTAGCGCAGCCGCGGGCGTCCCTCGGTCTCCACCAGCTCGTCGTACGACGGCCCGCGGCTGTCGTCTGATCCCCGGGCTCCGCGCAGGCCCCATTGGCCCATGAACGTCGCTCGCTCGTCCAGCATTGCCGCGTACTCGGCCAGCGCCAGGCCGCGGACCACCCGGGAACCCCAGAACGGCGGTGTCGGTACGGCGTTGTCGGTAGCCACGTCGGAGCGGCCGATCGGCTGCTCCTCCGCTTCCTCGGTCGTGCGGCGCTCCGCGACGATCCGGGCTGAGCGTTCCCGACGTTTCTTGCGCTCATCCTGCTTTTCCCGCTCAATCGACTGGGCGTGGGCGAGGCCAGGTGAAGCCGCTTGGGCTGGACCCTTGCCAGCGCGAGCCGCCATCAGGGATCCCATCAGGCGGAGCCCTTCAAACGCATCCCGTGCGTACCGCACGTCGCCGTCGTAGGTCTCGGTCAGGTCGCCCTCGACGTAGGACCGGGTCAACGCCGCGCCACCGAGCAGCACCGGGAACTTCTGGGCGAGCCCGCGCGAGTTCAGTTCCTGCAGGTTCTCCTTCATGATCACCGTCGACTTCACGAGCAGCCCCGACATGCCGATCACGTCGACGCGCTGCTCTTCGGCGGCCTCGATGATCGCGCCGATCGGCTGTTTGATCCCGAGGTTGACCACGTCGTAGCCGTTGTTCGTCAGGATGATGTCGACCAGGTTCTTGCCGATGTCGTGCACGTCGCCCCGGACGGTGGCGAGCACGATCTTGCCCTTGCCGTCCTCGTCCGACTTGTCCATGTGCGGCTCGAGGTACCCCACCGCGGCTTTCATCACTTCTGCGGACTGCAGCACGAACGGCAGCTGCATCTCGCCGGACCCGAACAGGTCACCGACGGTCTTCATCCCGGCCAGGAGCGTGTCGTTGACGATCTCCAGCGGCGGCCGGCTGGTCATGGCCAGATCCAGGTCGACCTCCAGGCCGTTGCGCTCGCCGTCGATGATCCGCCGCTCCAGCCGCTCCGACAGCGGCAGCGCGGCGAGTTCCTGCGCCCGGGTCTCCCGGCTGGACTGGGCGTCGACACCCTCGAACAGCTGCAGGAAACGCTGCAGCGGGTCGTAGTCCTCCCGGCGCCGGTCGTAGACCATGTCCAGGGCG
>JACCXW010000321.1 GCA_013696785.1 Geodermatophilaceae bacterium
TCCCTGGCCAGCCACGTGGCGAGCCGATCGATCGGGATCTCAAAGTCGGGGAACAGGTCGACGAAATCGCGTAGCCGCTCGGCGAGCCAGTCGACGGTGACCTGCTCTCCGCCGCGACGTTCGGTGAGTTCCTCGATCCCGCGGTCGGTGAAGTACACGGGTGTCAGTGCTCGAACGCCGACGTCACCAGCGCGCCCTGCTCGCTCTCATGGACCCTGGTGGAACCCGCCGCCGGGCTTGCCGAGGCCCGCCTGGAAATCCGCCGCACCCGCGCGGCACCGGGCAGATGTTCCGGCAGCGCCAGCGCCATGAATGACCAGGCCCCCATGTTTGCCGGCTCCTCTTGCACCCAGACGTACTCGCACCCGTCGGGGTACGCCGACAGCGCGTCGGTCAGGGCAGTGGAGTTGAGTGGGTACAGCTGTTCGAGTCGAACCACCGCGACATCGGTGATCCCGTTGTCGCTGCGGTGTGCCAGCAGGTCGTAGGCCACCTTCCCGCTGCACAGCAGAACCCGCCGAACCCCCGCCGGATCGAGCTGGGCGCCGCCGATCCCCGGATCGGCCAGCACGGGCTGGAACGTCCCCGACGTGAAGTCATCTACGGCCGACGTCGCGGCCCGTAGCCGCAGCAGTGACTTCGGGGTGAAGACGACCAACGGGCGGTGCGTGGCGCCGAGCGCCTGCCGGCGGAGCAGGTGGAAATAGTTCGCCGGCGTACTGCAGTTGGCGATCGTCATGTTGTCCTCGGCGCACATCTGCAGGTAGCGCTCGAGCCGACCGCTGGAGTGGTCCGGGCCCTGCCCCTCGTTGCCGTGCGGCAACAACAGCACGACCCCGGAACGCTGGCCCCACTTGGCTTCACCGGAGGAGATGAACTCGTCGACGATGATCTGCGCGCCGTCGGCGAAGTCCCCGAACTGGGCTTCCCAGAGCACCAGTGCCTTGGGGTTAGCCACCGAGTAGCCGTACTCGAAGCCCATCGCGGCGTACTCGCTGAGCAGCGAGTCATACGCCCAGAACCTGGCCTGGAGCTCGTCCAGGGCGGCGATCGGTGTGTACTCCGAGCCGGTCTTGCGGTCGATCAGGACGGTGTGCCGCTGGACGAAGGTGCCGCGCCGGCTGTCCTGCCCCGCCAGCCGGACCGGTACGCCGTCGAGCAGCGACGAGCCGAAGGCGAGGATCTCGGCGAAGGACCAGTCGATACCGCCGCTGCTGGCCATCGCGACCCGGCGGTCGAGGAGCCGCTTGAGCCGCGGGTGCGCGGTGAAGCCATCGGGCAGTGAGACGTGCGCGTCGGCGATCCGCTTGATGGTCTCCTCCGCGATCGCGGTGGGAACGGCCGCGCGTGAGGTTTCGGCCATCACCGGCTCCGGCTTGGCTGAGCCGGTGGCGTCGCGGGTCTCGGCGAACACGCGCTCCAGCTGTCCCTGGTAGTCGCGCAGCGCCTCCTCGGCGTCGGCGATCGTGATGTCGCCCCGGCCGATGAGTGCCTCGGTGTACAGCTTGCGGACCGAGCGCTTCTTGTCGATCACGTCATACATCAGCGGTTGCGTCATCGACGGGTCGTCGCCCTCGTTGTGCCCGCGCCGCCGGTAGCAGACCAGGTCGACGACGACGTCCTTGCGGAAGGCCTGGCGGTATTCCACGGCCAGCCGGGCGACGCGGACGCACGCCTCGGGGTCGTCGCCGTTCACATGGAAGATGGGCGCCTGGATCATCCGGGCGACATCGGTGGAGTACAGGCTGGACCGGGCGGCGGCCGGGCTGGTCGTGAACCCGACCTGGTTGTTCACGACGACGTGCACGGTTCCGCCGGTGCGGTAGCCGCGCAGCTGGGACAGGTTCAGCGTCTCAGCGACGACACCCTGGCCCGCGAACGCGGAGTCCCCGTGCAGCAGCACCGGCATCACCGTGAAGCCCTGCTCGCCCTTGTCGATCAGGTCTTGCTTGGCCCGGACGATCCCCTCCAGCACCGGGTTGACCGCCTCGAGGTGGCTGGGGTTGCTCGTCAGACTGACCTTGACGGTGGCCTTGCCGCCGTAGTGGCGGAACGTGCCGCTCGTACCGAGGTGGTACTTGACGTCCCCGGAGCCGTGCATCGTTCCCGGGTCGATGTTGCCCTCGAACTCCCGGAAAATGCGCGCGTAGCTCTTACCCAGAATGTTGGCGAGGACGTTCAGCCGGCCGCGGTGCGGCATCCCGATGGCCACCTCGTCGAGGTCGTGCTCGGCCGCGGTCTGCAGTACGGCGTCCAGCATCGGGATCGTCGACTCCGCACCCTCGAGGGAGAACCTCTTCTGCCCGACGTAC
>JACCXW010000322.1 GCA_013696785.1 Geodermatophilaceae bacterium
GGCGCCGAGGGAATCGGCCGCGACGCTGTCGACGCTCACGTCGACGGGCTCACCCGCGGCCAGCGCGGCGTGCATGGTCGGCGCCCCGTACGGTTCGACGGACACGATCCGCGCCCGCCCCGACCACCACGCCGCGATACCGCCGATCAGTCCGCCGCCGCCGGTGGCCACCAGCACCGTGTCGACATCGGGCACCTGCTCTTCGAGCTCGCGGCCGACGGTGCCCTGGCCGGCGACCACGTCGGGGCAGTCGTACGCGTGGACCATCAGTGCCCCGGTCTGCTCCGCCCTGGCCAGACTTGCACACAGCGCCTCGGCGTACGACGTCCCGATCAACGTCACATCGGCTCCGAAGGACCGGATGCCGTCGACCTTGACGGCGGGCGCCGTAGTGGGCACGAAGATATCTGCTCGGAGCCTGAGCCGGTGCGCCACGT
The DNA here is from genome assembly GCA_013696785.1 of Geodermatophilaceae bacterium. GTDB lineage: Bacteria > Actinomycetota > Actinomycetes > Mycobacteriales > Geodermatophilaceae > JACCTY01. The sequence continues at coordinate 438 of JACCXW010000322.1, forward strand.
AGGCGACCGCGAGACCGTGATTTCCGCCGGATGCGGCGATCACCTCCGGCGGACCGCCCGCCGAAAGCACCCGGTTGAACGCGCCTCGGACTTTGAAGGAACCGGTGTGCTGCAACAGTTCCAGCTTGAGTACGAGGGGAATGGCCGTGATGTCGTCGACGTCGATGATCGGCGTGACGCGAACACGCCCGCGGATCCGGTCGGCCGCGGCGGCGATGTCTGCCGGGGCCGGCGCTGTCACGCGCGAGTCGATCAAGCGGCCACGGACTGGGTTTCGCGGGGCATGAGCACCCAGAGCAGCGGATAGACCAGCAGCTGGCTGCCGGGCACGAGCATCAGGATCAGGACGAAGAGGATGCGGGCCGGCCAAGGGTCGACGCCGAAACGCCGGCCCAGCCCGGCGCAGACCCCACCGAGGATGCCGCCATCGGCGGGCCGCACGAGACCCTGCTGACGCATCGAGTTCTGAATCTTGTTCATGGTGTGGCAAGTCCTTTCACGTGTTTCAGACCGGTTGACCTGACACCGACAGCATCCACCGGCGCAGGTGGGTCCGACATCAGGGAGGACCCTGGTGCGCACCCTGATCCTTGTGGGCTGCCACGCGGTCGCGTTCCAGCCGCGCGACGAGATCGGCCGCCGGCTCGACTGTGACCGCGCGCCAGCCCGTCCCCGCCCACAGGTGCAGCGCGTCGGCATCCCCGTTCGCTGCTGCCGCCTGCCGCAGCGGCCGGGTCAGGTGGTGGACCTCCGGGTACGCCGAGGGCGCGTACGCCGAGTGATCCCGAGTGAACCGGTTCGCCAGGGCCCGGGCCGGCCGGCCGGTGAAGGCCCTGGTCACGACCGTCTCGGTGAACCGCGGATCCCGCAGTGCTCGGCGATGCGTGGCTGAAGTGCCCGCCTCCGGGCAGCACAGGAACGCCGTTCCGAGCTGGGCGGCCACGGCGCCCGCGCGGAGGGCGGCGTTGACGCCCGCTCCGTCCATGATGCCGCCGGTGGCGATCAGCGGGAGGTCGCTGACCCGTCGTACGTCGGCCAGCAACTGCAGCAGCGGCGTGCTGCTCCCGCCATCCGCCGAGGCGGCGTCGTCTTGCCAGACCCCGCGATGGGCGCCGGCCTCCGCACCCTGGACACATAGGGCGTCGACGTCGACTGCGGCCGCCGCCTCGTCGAAGGACGTCACGGTCGCCACCAATACGGCGCCGGTGGCCGCGCGCACGCGCTCGCACATCGTCGCGGACGGGTTGTCGAAGGTGAAGCTCACCGCGGCCGGTCGGTGCGCGCAGACGACGTCGAGTTTTGCCGCGAGCTCGTCGTCATCCCAGCGCGGCTTCCCCGGCTCGACATCGGCCGCCGCCGCCAACCGGCGCCTATAGGCCTCGACAGCCGTGAGATCTTCCGTGCGCGGTGAGGGCAGGAACAGGTTCACGCCGTACGCCGAGTCACCGCCCCGCTCCACCTCGGCCATCCGCTCGTCCAGTTGCCCGGCAGTGAGATAGCCGGCCGCCAGGAAACCCAGCGCACCGGCCTCGCCCACGGCCGTCACGAGCCCGGGTGTCGACGGCCCACCTGCCATAGGTGCCACGATGATGGGCAGCCGGCCGAACATCGGCATCACATGAGTTCGTCGAGGTACTGCGGGAGCATCCGCCACCACGTCGGCCACTGGTGGTCCCACTCGAGGCCCCAGTTGTCGACGCGGTTGGGGATGCCCTTGGCGCCCAACGCGGCAGCCAACGTCCAGGACTCCCCGACGTTCTCCCACTGCCCCTCACCGGAGGCGAGGACGACGAAGCGCTGGCGGAGCTGTTCCAGTTGCCAGCCGTCCAGACCGGGCAGGAAGTGCAGCGGCGCGGCGTGATGCAGATGGTCGGTCCAAGGCCGGTCGTAGAAGCGCTCGATGGCGTAGCTGCCGCTCAGGCCGACGGCTGCGTCGAACACGTCCGGGTACCGGCACAGCACCGCGACGGCGTTGAACGCGCCGATCGACGCGCCGCTGGCGATGATTCCCACCTCGTGACCGCCGAGGTCGGAGTGGATCGCAGGCACGACCTCCCGCCGTACACATTCGTGGAACTGGTCGAGCAGCCACAGCCGGTGCTGCGGCGAGCCGGCCTTCGTCATCATGGCGCGACCGGCGACGCTGTCGACGGAGTACAGCTTGATCCGGCCGTCGTCGATGAGCTGCCCGCAGGCGTCGACCAGGCGGTGCCGCTCGACCTCCTCGGCGTCCCCGCCGGCGGTGGGGAAGAACAGCACGGGTCGGCCGAAGGTCCCCCACCGGACCAGGTTGATCTCACTCTCGACCCGGTCGGAGTACCAGTTCTGGGTTGTCTTCACGTCCCACTCACTCGTAGTAGTACTTCTGCGGCCCCGGATAGATCCATGACAGCCCTTCCTGCAGACGGTCCCGCCAGTTCTCCCAGCTGTGCCCGTCGCGGGCCTCGACATAGCGGACAAGCATCCCCGCGCCCTCGAACGTGTGCAGCATGGACCGGTTGGGGATGATCAGCGGTTCGTAGATCCCGCAGCTGCTGAAGATCCGGTCCACGACCCGCCTCGGTGCGGCGCGGTAGCGGTTCACGAACCGCACCACGGGCTCGAAGGCCGGCCCGCCCCCGTGGTCGTTTCCGATGTCGGTGAAGACGAACGATCCCGACAGCAGGATCAGCGAGGCGCAGAAGTCCGGGTAACGGTTTGCCGTCGACAACGCCGCGACCGCTCCGAAGCTCGAGCCCATCAGGCACCGCGCCGCCCGGCTGCCGACAAGGGGGAACCCCTCCTCCAGCGAAGGCACGAGCTCGGTGGTCAGATAGCGCCCGTGCGCCGCGGAGTTGGCGTATTCGACAAGACGATCCCCTGGGTTGACGAACGCGACGATCGTCTCGGCGAGGTCCAGGCGGTGGATGAGGTTGTCCAGGACCGTTCGCATCGACGCGTAATGCAGGAAGTCGTCGCCGTCGTGCACGACGAGCAGCGGGTAACGCGCGGAACGCCGGAACCGCGCCGGCAGATACAGCGAGACGTTGGTGTCCCGGCGCAACGCCCGGCTGGGCACGACCAGATCGATCAGCTCGCCGGGGCGGGACTCCGGATGCGGCTGGGTCCACTCCGGCGTCTGGTAGCCGCGGGCGTAGCACACCGACGTACTACCCATCGGGCTGTGCGCTAGCCTGCTGTTCAGCGGATCGTTGAAGCGGTCCCGGCGCCCGTCGATGGCGACTTCCAGCTGGTACTCGAACCGCGAACCCTCGGGCAGTTCCACCACGACGAACCAGAGATCGGTGCCGTCGATCCTGGCGAACGGCAGGTCCCCCGGCAGGCCGACGGTGCGGTGCAGGAGTCGCACCTCGTCCGCCTCACCGCGGTGCAGGAATGTGCAGCGCGAGCCCTCGACGATCGGGATCTCGTGCCGACCGAGGAACCGGTCCACAGCCGCGCGGTCGAGGTTGCGACGCTCGCGCAACCGGTCGATGGCCAGCTTGTGACTGACAGCTGCCTGACCGCGCATCGTCAACGAGGTCATCGGATCAGGCCGCTTCCAGTACGGCGACGCGGCCGTCCACATCGAGCACCCGGGTGCCGACCGGGCAGGAACCGTCGCCGTCGGTGTCCACCCTGGTCCCCGCCTCGAGCAGCACGCAGCGGGCCGGCGCGAACCGCCGCGCGAACACCGACATCCGCTGGGCGTCGTCGAGCAGGAGCCGCCCACTGGCATGCGGCAGCGGTACGACGCCGCGCAGCAGGCTCAGCCCGCGGCCGTACAGCTCGGGATTGCCCGCCCCCTGGACCGACCGGTCGTGGAACAGCACGACCCGGTCGGTGAGCGCCATCGCCCCGGCTGACCAGGCGATCACGGGCGCGTCGAGCGCGGCCGCAACGTTGAACAGGTGCATCGCCGTCACAAGTACGCCGACGTGCCCGCCGGTCACGACCAGGGCCGCGGCGTCGCGCAGCAGCCGAGCCACGGCCTCACGGTGTTGGGCGATCACCGTACGGTCGTGCGGCGGCCAGCGGTCATAGAACTCCGCGTGTACCGCACTGATCCGCTGCAGGTGTTGCTCGTCCAGAGTTCGCACCGCCTCGACCGCCTCGGTCAAGGCCTCCTCCTTCAGCGGCCCGGCGTCCCCGCGGAGCTGGACGTCGCACACGGCCCGGAGCCCGTGATCGAGCCGGAGCAGGTACACCTCCTGGACGTCGTCGAGGACCGTTCGGAGCCGTCGCTCGGCCGCGGCGAACTCCGGGTCCCGCTCCAGGACGTCGAGCCACCGGGTGTACAGGGAGAGGTTGACGGCATTCCCGTCGAGTTGGTCGTCGAGCTCGCCGTCGTCCGGTTCGCGTTCCTGCCAGCCGGCCGTGATCGTCGCGAACCGGCCGTCCAGATCCATCGATCGCACCACGGCGTTCAGCGCGGGCGTGCGCTGCGGTCCCAGCAAGACAATTCTCATGCCGCCTCCGCTGGGGAAAGTACGTCGGCGGGTCTCACGCAGCGTGCACGTGCACCGTGCGTCCCACCATGTCGAGCATCCCGCGCAGCGTGTCGTAATCCGGGTGGCGCATCCGGACAAAGGCGTTGGCCATGTAGCCGGCCGCGACCGGCTGGGTCGGTGAGTTGACGTGCGGCAGGTGCGAGTCGATCACCCACTCGCCGAACTGCTGGTGGATCGTCTCCATCCCGCTGTAGCCGTGTACGCGACCGTCGGCTTCCGGGCGGAGCGCCACGATGCCGGTGGCGAAGCGCCGGGACGGCGCGACCGCAACGTGTCCGTGCGCGATCGCGTTCGCCCACTCGCGATACAGGTCGATGTCGTTGCCGGCTGAGTACAGGTCCCAGGCGCCGACACCGGGTGGGCGGCAGCCGATCTCGGAGAACTTCAGGCCCTTGGGTCCGAAGAACCACTCCATGTGCGTGGCGGACGTGCCGATGCCGAGTGCCGCGACGACGCGTCGGCCCATGTCCCGCAGTTCGCCGTACTCGGGGGTTGTGTCGACGCGGTTCGTGGAGATGAACTGCGGTGAGATCCAGCGGGTCCGCATCGCCTCCAGGACGTTCGGGTAGTAGTGCGAGACGAAGTCCAGCGCCACCTCGCCGTCGATGGAGAGGGTGTCGTAAAAGCCCTCATGGCCCTCGACGAACTCCTCGACCGCGATCGACCCGACTCCCTGCCGTCCATAGCTGAGCAGCGCCTTATTCAGTTGGTCGTCGTCATCGACTCGCATGGTGTCGGCGGCACCTGCGCCGCTGCGCGGCTTGAGGATGAGCGGAAAACCGACCTGCTCGGCAAAGGCGTGCGCCTCCGCGGCGGATCCGGCCGCGGTCGAGGCAGCGGTCGGTACGCCGGCCTCCCGGAGTGTCTCCTTCATCGACGGCTTGTCCCGGCACAGCCAGGCCGTACGCACCGACGTACCGGGGATGTCGCAGGCCTCGCGGACCTTGGCGGCGGCCATCGTGTGCGCCTCGACGGTGGCCTCCAGCCGGTCGACCCAGACCCGCCCCTGGATCGAGCGGACGATCTTGGTCATCGCCTCGACGTGGGTCACCGACGACACCTGCTCGTAGTGCGTGAGCCAGCCCTTGAGCTGGTCGTCGAGTCCGTACTGCGGCGTCTCGCCGACGCCCATGACCGTGGCGCCGGCTTCGGCCAGGGCCCTGGCGAACTGGCGCTGGTTGGACGGGAAGAACGGTTCGACGAGGACAACGTTCATGCCGGGGATGCTATCCAGCCGCCGGGACTCAACCCGCGCGCGGCCCGAGCCCGCCGCCGACCTGCATGCCGGTTGAGCCGACCACCGACGAGGCTCTGCTCCTCGGGACGCGCGTGCGCGAGGGCGCGACTCTTGACGCCACATAGGTGACGCTGTTGCCGGCCAACGCCAATTGCTCGTTGGTCTGATGTCTCGTCGGTCCGGGCCCACAATGCCTGGCTCTCGTGACCTGTCTCGGCGGCATTTGCGACCGGTAGAGTGCGCGCGTCATGGCTGTCGTTGCGTTCGTCGCGCCGTACCTACTCGAGACGACAGGGCGCTTCGTCGAGGCTGCGGCCCGGCTGCCCGGCGTCGAGTTGGCCCTCGTGACCTGCGAGCCGCTGGAGAAGGTGCCGCCACGGCTGCGCACCCACCTGGCCGGTCACTGGCGGATCGAGGACGGGCTCGACCCCGCCCAGATCGTCGGCGCGGTCCAGGGCCTGTCCGGACAGCTCGGACCCGTACGCCGGCTGATCGGCGTGCTGGAGCAACTTCAGGTTCAGCTCGCACAGGCCCGCGGGCATCTCGGCATCGACGGTATGGACGTCGCGACGGCGCACAACTTCCGGGACAAGGCCCAGATGAAGTCGGTCTGGCGGGCGGCCGGCATTCCCTGCGCTCGGCACCGACTCGCCGACTCCGCCGAGGCGGCGTACGGCTTCGCCGCCGAGGTCGGTCTCCCGATCGTGGTCAAGCCGCCGGCCGGCGCCGGCGCGAAGAGCACGTTTCGCATCGACGACGCCGACGAGCTGCGGGTCTGGCTGTCGACCGCCCCGCCGACGCCGGACCGCACCGCGATGATGGAGGAGTTCCTCACCGGCGAGGAGGGCTCCTTCGACAGCGTCCTCGTCGACGGCCAACTCGTCTGGCACTCGATCTCCAACTACATCCCCACCCCGCTGGAAGTGCTGCGCAACCCGTGGATCCAATGGCAGGTCCTCTTCCCGCGCCACATCGACGGCCCCGAGTACGACGAGATCCGGACCATAGCCCCTACGGCACTCCGTGAGCTGGGACTGGAGACCGGGTTCACCCACCTCGAGTGGTTCCGCCGCCCCGACGGCTCCGTCGCGATCTCCGAGGTGGCGGTACGCCCGCCCGGCGCTCAGATCTCCTCGATGCTGAACTTCGCGCACGATTTCGATCTGTACAGCGCCTGGGCGCAGCTGCAGGTCTACGGCAGCTTCGACCCGCCGTCGCGCAAGTGGGCTGTGGGTACGGCGTTCCTGCGTGGTCAGGGCAGCGGCCGGATCCGCGCCGTACACGGTCTGGCCGACGTACAGCGGGAGATCGGGTCACTCGTCGTGGACGTGAGCCTGCCGCAGCCCGGCCTCATGTCCTCCGGTGTCTACGAAGGCGACGGTTTCGTGACGGTCCGGCATGCACAGACTCCTGTCGTCGCCGAGGCGCTGCGACGGCTGATCGACGGCGTACGGGTGGAGTTGGAATGAGAGACGTGCTCACCGGCGTGGAGGCGCAACGATGAACGTCCTGATGATCTCTCCCGGGTTTCCGGCGGAGATGGCCTTCTTCACGCGCGGATTGTCGGCGGTCGGGGCGAGCGTGATCGGGCTCGGCGACCAGCCGTCGGCCGCGCTGCCGACAACGGCGCGCAAGGCGCTGTCACATCACGTATACGTCGCGTCCCTCGCCGACGAGGCGGCGGTCCTGCAGACGGTGCGAGACCTGAACCAACACGTGCGGATCGACCAGGTCGAGTGCCTGTGGGAGCCGTACATGATGCTCGCGGCCCGGCTGCGCGAGGAGTTCGAGCTGCCGGGGCTGAACCGGTCGCAGACCGAACCGTTCCGCGACAAGGAACTCATGAAGACGGTCCTCGACCGGGCCGGACTGCGTACGCCGCAGCACGACAGCACCGAGACGGTGGCCGGAGTCTGGGCGGCAGCGGAGCGGATCGGGTTTCCGCTGATCGTGAAGCCGATCGACGGTGCCGGTTCGGCTGACACCTACCGGGTGGATTCCGTCGCCGACCTGAACGACGTGCTGCCGATGATCGGCCACGTCCGCCGGGTCAGCGTCGAGGAGTTCATCGACGGCGAGGAGTTCACGTTCGACACGGTCTGCGCGAACGGGGAGATCCTGTTCGAGAACATCTGCTGGTACCGCCCGCGCCCGCTGCAGGCGCGCTCGCACGAGTGGATCAGCCCGATGACGATCGCGCTGCGGGACCTGTCGGTGCCGGATCTGCGGGACGGGCGCACGCTCGGCGCGGCGGTGATCGAGGCGCTCGGGTTCCGGGACGGCTTCACCCACATGGAGTGGTACCGCAAGTCGGACGGCGAGATCGTCTTCGGCGAGATCGGCGCCCGGCCGCCCGGCGGTCGGACGGTCGACCTGATGAACTACGCGACCGACGCCGATCTGTTCACTGCCTGGGCCGAGGCGGTCGTACACGGCCGGGTCTCGCAGGACCTGGACCGCCGCTACAACGCGGCCAGCATCTTCAAACGGGCGGTCGGCTCGGGGTACATCACCGGGCACGAGGGGCTCGACCGGCTGCTGACCGAGTGCGGCGGATCGGTCGCGGCGCTGGACCTGCTGCCCGTCGGTGCGCACCGGCGCGACTGGCGGGCGACCCTGATCTCCGACGGCATGGTGATCGTCCGCGACTACGAACTGTCCAAGACCGTCCAGATTGCCGACCGTTTCGCCTCGGAGCTGACGATGCACGCCAGCTGAACGCCGTTCCGCGGCGGCCCACGGGCGCAAGGGCGGATTCCCGAGGTGGGTAGCGTCCGGGCGCATGGAGTTGCGTGAGCGATTGGCGACGGTCATGCCGTCGGTGCGAGCCGACTTGGAACGGCTGGTGCGCATCCCGTCGGTGTCCGCCGACCCCGGCGCCGCCGAACAGCTGGCGGCCAGCGCGGCCCTCGTCGCCACGCTGCTCGAGGCAGCCGGCCTCGCCGACGTCGAGATCCTCACCGTGGACGGCGGCAAACCGGCCGTCGTCGGTCACCGACCGGCTCCTCCGGGTGCGCCGACCGTGCTGTTGTACGCCCACCACGACGTCCAACCCGTCGGCTCGCGAGCGGACTGGACGAGTGACCCGTTCCAACCGCAGGAGCGGGACGGGCGGTTGTTCGGTCGCGGGGCCTCCGACGACAAGGCCGGGATCGCGTTGCACCTGGCCGCGCTTCGGGCCTTCGGTGCCTCGCTACCCGTCGGCGTCGTCGTGCTGATCGAGGGCGAGGAGGAGATCGGATCCCCCACGCTGGGGCGGTTCCTGTCCACGTACCGAGACCGGCTGGTCGCAGATGTCGTCATCCTGGCCGACTCGTCGAACTGGACCGTCGACGTACCGGCCCTGACAACATCCCTGCGTGGCGGCACGCACGTCACCGTCGAGGTCCGGACCCTGGACCACGCTGTCCACAGCGGGATGTACGGCGGGGCCATCCCAGACGCGCTCACCTCGATGTGCCGCCTGCTGGCGACGCTGCACGAAGCCGACGGGAACGTGGCCGTCGAAGGCCTTGTCGCCGGTACGTCGCAAGCGCCGCCACTGACCGAGCAGCAGCTGCGCACCGACGCCGGTGTGCTCGATGGCGTGCAGCTGATCGGCAGCGGCTCGCTGACCGATCGGCTGTGGTCCAAGCCTTCGGTGACTGTGATCGGCATCGACGCACCCACGGTGGCCGACGCCTCCCCTGCGTTGCTTCCGGTGGCCCGCGCGGCGATCAGCCTGCGGGTGGCTCCGGGTGACGACGCGGAGCGGGCGCAGGCGGCCCTCACGGCGCACCTGCATTCCCATGCCCCGTGGGGCGCTCAGGTGACGGTCACGCCGAAGGGGGCCGCGTCGCCGTACACCGCGGTGACCACCGGTCCGGCGTACGACGCGGCCCGGTCGGCGTTCAAGGAGGCGTGGGGACATCCCGTCGCGCAGATCGGGACCGGCGGGAGCATTCCGTTCATTGCGGCCTTCGCCGAGCAGTTGCCCGACGCCGAGATCCTGATCACCGGCGTGGAGGATCCGGACACTCGTGCGCACGGCCCGAACGAGAGTCTGCACCTGGCGATGTTCGACCGCTGCTGCCTGGCCGAGGTGCTGCTGCTCGCCCGCCTCGGCGGTGCGGGGTAGTCAGAGCTGCCCGGGGAAGAAACCGGCGCGGGCCAGCGGTACGACCAGTTCGCGCTCCTCGTAGGCGAAATGCGAGAGCAGCGCGTCGGTGAGGACGTCGATCGCGGCCGTGACTGGTCCGAGGTCGGACGGCTCGTGGGCGAGCCGAACCAGCGCGCCGTCGACGTCGTCGAGCAGTCCGTGGATGACGTGGTGCTCGTCGTCCAGCCGGTCGAGCACGGCTCCCAGATCGGCCTGACTGCGGCGCAGGTGCGGGAAGATCGCGCCGCTCTCCATGCCGTGATGCTCGGCCAGGATCCGGCACTGAGCTTGGCAAAGGCCGCCCAGCGCCCACGCGTTCGCCCGCAGCGTCATCGTCGCGACCTGTTCGCGAGCGAGGCCGATCTGCTCGATCCCTTCGGTCACCTGCCGCATCACGTCGCGCAGCTGAGCCAGTTCTCGCCGGTAGTAGTCATGCACCTCGACGAGGTGCCTACCGGCGGCAACCGCTCGCGCACCGAACTCGACCTCCGGCGGTGGCTCGGGCCCGGTCGGTCTGCTGTCCTCGTCCCAAACCGGGTGCGGGCTGTGCCGGGCGGCGGGCGGCTGGGTGGTGACGATCCCGGTGCGTCGGCGAACCCAGTCCTGCGCTGCTTCGCTCACGCCTCCGATTCAACCCGACCATCGGACGCGTCCCACCCTGGGACTGCCGTGGCCCCTCCTCGGGCACGATGGACAGGAGTGCGCACATATGAGAACGGAGGCGCTGTGTCCTATCCAGAACCGCTCTACTTCGGCGACGGGGGTGAGATCAGCGCTCTCCATCGACCGGAGAGCCACGAGCCTGAGCTGTCGAATGCCTCCGGCGGCGGCGCCCACTACTTGGCGACGGGAGCCGTCACGAACGGCCAGTTCGGTCTCTATCGCTGGGACATGGGGTCGGCACCGAGCGGCCCGTCCGGGCATTTCCACCGGACCATCTCCGAGTCGTTCTACATCTTGTCCGGGACGGTGCGGCTCTACGACGGTGCCCAGTGGATCGACGCGACGCCGGGTGACTTCCTGCACGTGCCGGCCGGAGGCATCCACGGGTTCCGTAACGAGTCCGGAGAACCCGCGTCGATGCTGCTGCACTTCGCGCCAGGGGCCCCTCGCGAGGACTACTTCGAGACGCTGGCCGACGCCGTCCGCCGCGAGGCGCTCACCGAGGAGGAGCGGGCCGCGTTCTTTCTCCGGCACGACACGTTCTGGGTGGACGACGGCTCTTGACCACACGGTGCCGTCCCCAGCACAGTGCAATGAAACGAGAGATTGGGGCTTTGTCATGCCACCGACCATCGTTCACTTCAACGGCGGAGTGAACCTTTCCGATACCGAAACCGTGATGCGCGAGATCGCTGCGCGAGTGCCAACAGGCGTCAGCCGCATCCCCGACGGGGAGACCGGCGACCGGCAGAACTGGATCTGGTTCCAGCTGGAGAAATTCCAGCAGACGCCAGGTCTGGCGCAGGAGGCCCCGGCGGACACCCCGTCGGAGGGGTACGACCAGATGCCGAAGGTGGGTCTCGCCGACGGTGCCGAGCCTGCTGACGTCCAGTGGACGAACCTGGGGTACGCCGACGTCTACCAGGAGTCCTACGCCACCTTCCGCCGACTGCGGGACGACGGCGTCATCCCGGCCGGTGTCCGCTTCCAGATGCAGTACCCGACTCCGCTCGCCTCGATCAACGCGTGGGTCGTCGCCGCGGATCAGGAACGGCTGGAGCCGTCGTACGAGACCGCGCTCTTCGCCGACTTGGAGCGCTTGCTCGCGGAGCTGCCGCACGACGAGGTCGCGGTCCAATGGGACGTCGCGGTTGAGTTCGCGATCCTGGAGGGCGGGTTCGAGGGCACCCAGGGCTTCGATGACATCGTCGCCCGGCTCGTCCGTTGCGTCGAGCAGGTCCCGTCGGACGTGCCGGTCGGCCTGCACCTGTGTTACGGCGACTACCAGCATCAGCACTTCAAGCAGCCGGAGTCCCTCGACCTGCAGGTGCGGGTGTCCAACGCTGTGGTCGCCGCAGCCGGCCGGACGGTGAACTGGCTGGCGTTCACGGTGCCGCAGAATCGCGGCGACGCGCCGTTCTTCGAGCCGCTGCGTGCGCTGTCGGTTCCGACGGAGACCGAGGTCTATCTCGCCCTGGTGCCCTACCACCCGACCGAACAGGAGCCGGGCACCGTCGACGAGCAGGTGCGCCTGATCGATTCAGTCCTCGACGGCCGAGAGTGGGGAATCTGCACCGAGTGCGGGATGGCGCGGGCCGAGCGGGAAGAAGTGCCCGACCTACTGGATCTGCACCGGGACATCATCGGCTCTCGAACTCCCTGACCAGACCCATGGGCGCCTGAGGCATGCGGAAGGCACGTACCTTCACCGGCACGAGCACCGCTGCCTCAGAGGGAGATTCGCCATGGGATTGATCAAGACGACCGGACTGCACCACCTCCGCCTGACCGTGACCGACCTGGCGCGGTCGAAGGCGTTCTACACCGACGTCCTTGGCTTCGAGGTCGCCGCCGAGTCGCCCGGCAGTCCCGACGACCCGGACGTCCGTAAGGACCCGGAGCAGTTGTACGGCGGGGTGGTTTTTCAGACCAACGGCATGCTCTTCGGGCTGCGACCAGTGGCGGCCGGTGACGACACCTTCGACTCCGAACGGGTCGGCCTCGACCACGTCAGCTTCACCGTCGGGTCCCGTGACGAGCTCGTGCAGGCCGCTCAGCGGCTGGCGGACAACGGCGTACCCCACGGCGAAATCATCGACCTCACCGACTTCGGGATCGCGATCCTGTCCTTCAGCGACCCCGATGGTGTCCACTTGGAGCTGACCGCGGCACTCTAGTCCACCGGATCCGGTTTGCCGTCCGGGGGCTTGCGGCGCATGCCCTTGAGCCGTTCGTCCGGCCCCTGCCCCACTCTGACGGCGGACAGCGGCGTCGCGACGTCCTCCAATGACTGCTGCTCGGCGTCGATACCGAGGAATATCTCGACGAGTGCTCCGGCCACCATGACGGCGGCACCGAGGAGGTAGCCGTAGAAGAGCTTGGTGGGGTCCTCCCCCTCGCCGATGAGTGCGCCGTAGAGGATCGGTCCGATTGCGCCGACGCCCTGTGCGATCGCGAAGAAAACCGCGATGGCCTGCGCCCGCACTTCCAACGGGAAGATCTCGCTGACGGTGAGGTACGCCGCACTGGCCCCGGCCGAGGCGAAGTAGAAGATGATCATCCAGGCCAGTGTCTGGGTATACGCGTTGAGGACGTCTGCCTGGAACAGCACAGCCGTGATCGCGAGCAGCACCCCGGAGAGGATGTAGGTTCCTGCGATCATCTTGCGGCGTCCGACGGTGTCGAACAGGTGCCCGAGCGTCAGCGGGCCGGCCAGATTGCCGACGGCAAAGGCGGCCAGGTACAGCGGGGCGTCGGCTTCGTCCACGTCATAGAAGTTCGTCAGGACCAGGACATAGGTGAAGAAAATCGAGTTGTAGAGAAACGACTGGCTGATCATCAACGAAGCGCCAAGGATCGATCGCTTCGGATATTGCGAGAAAAGCACCTTCAGGAGCGACAGGTAGCCGTGCTTCTCCGTGGGCTTGACCTCGATCGCCTTGGACTCGTCGACCGGCTCCAGGGACTGCCCCGCCTTCTCGACCTCGCCCTCGATGAAGGCGGTGCTCTTCTCCGCCTCCTCCTCACGCCCGTGCATGATCAGCCAGCGCGGACTCTCCGGCAGGTGCCGACGCAATCCCCAGATGGCGATGCCAATGACCGGGCCAACCAAAAAGGCGATCCGCGTCAACGCGTTCCCGACCAGGTAGACGCCGAGGGTCAGGATGAAGAGATTCCGGCGACCGAGGGCGTCGGAGAGCCGGCCGAAGAACAGTGCGCCGAAGACTTCGCCGAGCAGGTATATACGGTGGCGATCGCTCCGGCCTGAGTGGTACTGATCCCCAACGTTGCATCGTCGGTTAGGACCGCGACCACCGCACTGGCGGTGGTGATCTCAAGTCCGTCGAGCACCCACGCGATGCCGAGCGCGGCAACCATCCGGGTGTGAAACGGTGCCCATCGCAGCCGGTCGATCCGAGCGGGTACCAGGCTGGTGATGGACTCAGGCGATTCTAGGTCCTGGGCGGTACTCGCCATGTCGTGACCTCGGCAACGGGTGGTGGGTGACGGTTGGGTACGGCGCGGGTGAACCTGTAGCGCCGGTGAACCTCGTACCGCCGCGGGGGCACGCGCTACCAGGCGCGCGAGAGCGCCCCGTCGCAACTGCGGCGGGGCGCTGGCTCGTCAGGAGCTCTCCGGGGAGATCACCGGATCGTCGGTCTGAGCCTCCTCGTCGGTGGTCAGGACCGGCCGCTCGTCCGAACCATCCTGGTCCGGCGTACCGTCGCGGGGCTCCGTGCCGGGCTCCTCGGGTGCGGTCATGGTGTCTCCTGTTCTGGCGTTCGGCTGCATTCCTCCGTACCGGCACATGGTCCTATACGGCTTCGTCGACGTGACGGTAGAGGTGCAGCGCCAATGCCGACACCCAGATCCAGGCCAGCCCCACCGCCACCCAGAACGTGATGACGGTCGCGGGATAGATCGCTCCCGAGGCAAGCGCACCGAACGCAGCGAAGAAGATCACTCCGGTCGCGACCGAGTACGCCGCCCGTCGCCGCTGCCCGAGGTCGGCGAACCGGCGGCCGAAGAGCAGACAGGCAGCGATCAGTGAGTAGAAGCCGACACCCGCGGCGACCATGTGCAAGCCTCCGTGCCAGCTGACGGCAGCGGTGCCCTCCGGAGTGCCGACGGGGAAGCCGTCCATGGGATCCGCCCTGAAGAGACCAGCGGCGAAGAGGCTGACGCCGTACAGGCCGATCAATCGCGGCCCCCAGGTGCGCCCGCGCCCGGAGGGCACGGCCCGCCGCAAACCGACCGCGCCGGCCATGACCATCAGGCCGGTGACGAGGAAGGTCGTGACCTGGATCCAACCGAGGTTGCCGTTGCTGAGCAGGCTGGCGGCGTGCCGGCTGACGTCGAAACCGTCACGTGTGGACGCCTGGGCGGCGACCACTCCGACGTACACCGGGCCGGCGATGACGCCGTACCCGAGCAGTGTTTTGGTCACGCTCCTCGTGGGGTCGCAGGAGACGGTTGAGCTACGGGCGTCGGGGGTGGTGATCGTGGTGGTCATGGACGTGTCCCTCCTCGCTGGGAAGTGCGTGGAGGGGACGTTAGGGCGCGGGATGTCCTGCCTGCTTCTCCGAAACTGCTCGCCATCTGACCCGGATTCGGCACAACGTTTCATAGGTCGGCGCGCGTGGTAGTAGGCGGGTGGCGACGGGGCCACTCACCGGGAACGGATGGCAGCGGCCATCTTTGCGGAGGGGAAGACATGAAGCTGAGCCGAATGTTCGGAGTGGCGACTGCGGCGGTCATCGTCGTGGGACTCACGGCAGCGCCGGCGTGGGCCGCGCCACCGGTCAACGACACCGTGGACAACGCCATCTCGGTAGACGTGGGCTTCAACGACTCGGTAGACACGACCGAGGCCACCACCGACGCCGTCGATGCCCAACTCAACGAGACGTGCGGTGCGCCGGCCACGGACGCCAGCGTCTGGTATCTCCTCGAACCCAGTGCCGACGTCACCGTGATCATCGACGTGTCCGCATCCAACTATCCCGCCGGCGTGGCTGTCGGAGTCGGAACGCCCGGCTCGCTCACGACGGTGGCCTGTGGCCCCGGGACGGTCCTGCTCGAGGCCTTCGCGGGTGAGACGTACTACGTACTCGCCTTCGACGACCAGTCCGACGGCGGCGGGAACGGTGGGCAGCTCGAGATCGCGTTCATCGAGACGCAGGCTCCGACCGTCACGCTCGCGGTCAGCCGCAACGCTCGCCTCGACGGGTCGGGCAACGCCGTTCTCCACGGCACCTACACCTGCGAGGGCGGCAACAGCATCCAGATCAGCGGCGATCTGGTCCAGCTCCAAGGTTTCGGCTCGGTGCGGGCCCAGTTCGCCCTTGTCGACCGCAAAACCTGCGACGGCACGCGGCACAAGTGGCAGACCGTGGCACGGGCCTTCGGTCCCGATGACTTCAGGCCCGGTAGGGCGCTCGTGACGTCATTCGGGTTTGCCTGCGGCGAATTCCTGTGCGCCGACGGTTTCGGTGAGCGGACCGTCCAGCTTCGCTCGCCGCTTCCCGTGGGCTGACCGCCAGGAGTAATTCGAGGCGTCGGGGTCCGTGAGCCCTTCGATGCGCCGTCATTCGGTGTCGCCCGCGGCATCGGGCCCACTGATCCAGGTCAGCCCTGGGTCGGGTCCGGTGCCGCGGGCGTCCGCGCCAGGAGCACTACCGCCAGGTCGGTGTCTGAACCGGGTCGTCCAGCCGGTGCTCGTCGCTGCTCCGGCGAGGCGATCCGCGTGCTGCCACGGACTCGATGATCCTCGCGGCCTGAGCCGCGCCGTCTCCGAAGGACCAGGCGCTCCACCGCTCACCTCCGAGTCGAAGAGCCTGATCCAGGTGCCCGACCCATTCGGCGGGTTTGGGCCAGCCCTCGACAACGACCGCGAGTCCGGCCGCGGCGATTGCCCGTGCAGTGGCGTATTGCTCGTCGTGCGGCCTGGTCTGCGGCGCGACAATGGCAGGTCTGCGTGCGGCCGCGACCTCGGCGAGTCCGTTCAGTCCCGCGTGCACCACAACGACGTCTGCCTGGCAGATCTGTGGCCACGGATCGGCGGCCCAGTGACCGCTGGCGCCGCCGAGCGCCGTCCACTCCCAGCCCTCCGTCGCTCGCGCCGCGGAGTCCAGGTCGAGCCGCCGGACGTCGGATCCGCCATCGCCCTGCAGAACGAGCACCCGCCGACGCCCGTCGCCGCCGCGGGCCAAGGGCTCGCGTCCGTCGAAGCGGGACACCGCCCCGACGTGACGCATCTTGGCGGCCCAGGGCTGGGATGCGTCGGAGAGGCCCGCGGTCGAGCCGGGCCAGGGAGCAATGAGCACGTCGGACAAGGCGTAGCCGAGGTGATGCGGTGGATCGCTGCGATCGCCCGGCAGCATCATCGACGCGATCGGGACACCCATGAGCCTTGCCAGCGCGGTGACCTCGATCGACACGTCGGCAACCAGGGCCCGAGGTTGGCTGCGATCGATCCAAGCCGCGATCGTGGCCATTCGGCTTCGAAGACCGACATCGCCGATCGGCGCCCAATGCAGGTGTCCGTACGCCGTTGGGTCGACGGGTTCTGCGGCTTCGTCATCGCGCGACAGCTCGACCCATTCCCCGGCCCAGCCGTCAGGCCGCGGCAGTGAGGACAGGCCGGTTACTTCGTCGTTCAGCTGCCGGGCGATCGAACGAGCATGCTGGAGGTGACCCCGCCCGACATGGTGGACGTAGTAGCCGATCACGTCGCCAACTCGGCGTAGAGCCGTTCGTAACCGTCGATCATCGCCTCGTGCGAGCAGTGCTCCACCGCGTGCTTGCGGGCACGAGAGCGCGAGAGCAACCTCGCTGCGGGTAGAGCGGCAGCGAGCGCCGCCACGTCGTCCGGCGCGACGAGTATGGCGACGTCCTCGTTCACGAGCTCGGGTAGCGCCCCACGGGCGAATCCGCAGACGGGTGTCCCGCAGGCCAGGGCTTCAGCTACCACCAGCCCGTACGGCTCATCCCAGCGCGGGGTGACCAGGCAGACGGCAGCCCGGCCCATCACCTTGGCGAGGGCGGCGTGATCGAGGTGTCCGAGGTACCGGACGTCATTGCCCAGCGCCGGCTCGATGTGCTCGCCGAAGAACGCCGGATCGCTGACAGGTCCCACGATGTCGAGCGGAATTCCGGCCTTGCGAGCAGCAGCGATTGCCAGGTCCGCGCCCTTCTCCGGCGCCAGGCGACCCGACCAGACAGCGTTGCCACCTCCAGGCCCGGGCCGCCAGACCGTCGCGTCGACTCCGTTGCGGACGACCCGTGCCGCAGGTATTTGGTGCGCCCACGCCCGTGCCGTGTGGTGGCTCACTGCGGCAAAGGTGGCCGGACAGTCTCCGACCTGGATGGCGGATTCGAGCCATGGCGTCGGCGGCGTGTGAAGAGTCGTCAGCATGGGAGCGGGCAACATCCGCGCCATCGCCACAGGCAGGTGGTGCAGGCAGTTGTTGTGCACCACGTCGAAGGTTCCGGCAGAGCCATCGGCGAGGGCCAGCATGAGCTGCAGATACCCGTGGTGATCGTCCATCCACTCCTGTGACGTCATGCTCACGTCACGTCGGGCAGCCGAACTGATCCGCGGGCGCCGCATGGCTATCTGAGTGACGCCGAGCAGCGGATCGCAGCCAGCGCCGGCGAACACGGTCACCTTGTGATCGCGCTTGCGCAGTCCCCCCGCGAGAGCCCAGGTGTGCGCCTCCAGTCCCCCGGCGAACGGTTGCCGGATGGCGAAGCGAGCCGACGCGATCAGAGCTATCTGCAACGAACCCAACCCTCTGCACTCGGCGTCGTCAGGCGACGACAGGCAACGGGAGCCGCGTCGCGCACGCTACTTGAGCGCCCGGTTCCGATGCGGAACCGGCTGAACCCCCTAATATTCCCTACCCGGATATGTCCGGTTTCAACCTGTCGGGCCCAGTCATTTTCGTGTGGGCCCGTCGCACTTCCAAGATGAGAGGGCGCGCGATTGATCGGGACGCCGAGGGGGTAACCATCCAGTGTCCGCCGCCGACCGACGACCGACCGGAGCACCACGTGAACAAGCAGGCGGTGACTCTGCCGGACAGGTCCCGAGCTGCCGGTGTCGACCGGATCAGGGTGGCATCCGTGCCGTCACAGCACGTGTACGTCGCGCACCTGAGCCACCCGGCGGCGGACGACGGCGTGCTCCGCCTGCCGGACCCGAGACCTGACGTCGACGTGCCGCTCGTCGGCCAGTGGTGGCCGCCGGCCATGCTGTCGCCTACGTGGATCGCCGAGCACCGCGACGAGTTCGACGTGTTCCACATCCAGTTCGGTTTCGACGCTCAGAATCCGGATGACTTGCGACAGATCGTCGACGAGCTCGCAGCCCACGAAAAGCCGCTCGTCTACACGGTGCACGACCTTCGAAACCCACACCACCACGACAGGGCTGCGCACGACGCGCACCTCGACGTACTGATCCCGGCGGCGACGGCGCTCATCACGCTGACCGCGGGGGCCGCGTCGACGATCCGTAGTCGGTGGGGACGTGAGGCCCACGTCCTTGCGCATCCGCACGTCGTCGACTTCCCACGGATGCGCGCGGAGCGGCCCGAGCGCGACACGTTCGTTGTCGGCGTACACGCCAAGAGCCTGCGGGCGAGCATGGATCCGGGTCCCGTCATCGGCGCCTTGTGCACGATCGTCCGGGAGTTGCCCGGTGCCCGTCTCCGGGTCAACGTCCACCGTGACGTCTTCGAGCGGGAGGGGTTGAGTCACTCGCCCGCGTTTGCGGCCCAGCTCACGGAGGCGGCCGCACGGCAGGATCTGGAGTTCTTGGTCCATGACTGCTACACCGACGACGAGCTGTGGGACTACCTTCAGGCGCTGGATGTGTCGGTGTTGCCCTACCGTTTCGGTACCCATTCCGGCTGGCTCGAGGCCTGCTACGACTTGGGTACGACGGTCATCGCTCCCACCTGTGGCTTCTTCGCCGAGCAGCGGCCCTGTCTGAGCTACCGCCATGGTGAGGACGGCCTCGACGTCGACTCGCTACGCGAGGCGGTAATCACGGCGTACGAGCAACGCCCTTCATGGCGCGCACACAGCGCCGGCAGATGGCTCGAACGCAGCCGGCTCGCGGCCGCCCACCAGCAGATCTACAGCCACGCCCTGGCATGACCGATAGCGATCGCATCGCTGTTATCACGCCTGTCTCCGGTCGGCAGGACCACCTGCGCCGGCAGGAAGAGGGTCTGCGACGGGGGACACGCCGCCCCGACGTCAGGGTGATCGCTGCGATGGGAGCGAGGCCACGGATCGATCGTGACTGTCGCGTTCTCGACATCGCGGTGTCGGAGGGACTGCCACTGGCCCGGGCCCGCAATCAGGGCGCACAGGCAGCACTGGACGAAGGCGCGGATGTCCTCGTCTTCCTGGACGTCGACTGCATTCCAGGCGCCGAACTCGTGGGCCGGTATGCCCGTGCCGCAACCGCGGGACACGGCCTGATGTGCGGGGGGGTCAGCTACCTCCCGCCCCCGCCGATAGGCGGATATGACATGGCCACGCTGATGCAGCGGCCGATCGGACACCCGGCGCGACCCGTGCCGCCCGAGGACGGGCTGCTGCGCCATGGCGATCACCGCTTGTTCTGGTCGCTGTCCTTCGCGCTCACCGCGGTGGACTGGGCCCGTGTCGGCGGCTTCTGCGAGCAGTACGTCGGATACGGCGGGGAGGACACCGATTTCGGGCAGACCGCGGCTGCCGCCGGAGTGGAGCTGACCTGGGTGGGCGGTGCGTGGGCGTTCCACCAGTACCACCCGACGGAGGACCCGCCGGTACAGCACCTGGACGACATACTGCGCAACGCCGCCATTTTCCAACGGCGCTGGGGTTGGTGGCCTATGCGCGGCTGGCTCGACGAGTTCGCCCGGCGCGGCCTGGCCCGCTTCGATCCCGTCGCTCAAACCTGGGTGGCCGGCCAGGCGAGCGCTGCTGTCTGACCGCCTGAGGTCTGGAACGGCCCGGCGACGCGGCGTGTCAGCCCCTGGTGCTCGTCGTCGCGTAGCCCCCGCCCGGCCAGGTCCAGGCACCGCTGAGGGTGTCGCCGTCGGCGCTGAAGGTGCCGACAAACGGCTCTCGGAACCTCGGTGTCCACCCCAGATGGTGAGCGTGTCCCCTTCCAGCTCGTAGACGTAGTCCAGGGGGTCGCCACCCTGGGCACGGCGTTCACCGACCGGCAGGCCGACCAGCTGCGCCCCCACCTCGGCGGCGACCATCCGGGCGTGGTGGTGGCCACCGACGCCGACCCCGCCGGGGACAAGGCCGCCGAGCGGGCCTACTGGCAACTCACCGCCCGCGGCGACGACCCGCGGCGGCTGGTGATGGCCGACGGTGTCGACCCCGCCGACGTCCTCCGCCGCGGCGGGCCCGCGGTCCTGCGCGACGCGCTGACGCAAGCCGGCAGCCTCGCCGAGCAACTCATCGACCGGCGCACCGC
>JACCXW010000033.1 GCA_013696785.1 Geodermatophilaceae bacterium
CCGCGGGCCTGCTCGCGGCCGCGCTGGCGGTCCCAGCGGTGGGGGCCCTGCTACCGGTCAGCGCGGGAACGGATGCGAGCTCAGCCAGCGCCGTCATAGCCGTCGTGCAAGGCGACGTCCCGGAACCGGGCCTGAACTTCAACGCCCGTCGCCGCGCAGTCCTCGACAACCACGTGGATCAGACGATCGCACTGGCAGCACGAGTCGAGGCCGGCATCGACCCCCGGCCCGACCTGGTGATCTGGCCGGAAAACGCCTCCGACATCGACCCCTATCGCAACGCCGACGCCGCCGAGCAGATCGACCGCGCCGCCCGGGCCGTCGGCGTACCGATCCTGGTCGGAGCCGTGGTCGTCAACGACGACGACACCCTCGGCAACGTCGGGATCGTCTGGGACCCACTGACCGGTCCCGGTCAGACTTATCTCAAGCGCCATCCCGTCCCGTTCGGGGAGTACATCCCGTTCCGATCGCTGCTGGAGCGCGTCGCACCGATCGTGAACGAGGTCCCGCGCGACTTCGTCGGTGGGGACCGGCCCGGGCTGCTGGACGCAGGCGGTGTCAGCGTCGGGGACGTGATCTGCTTCGAGGTCGCCTACGACGGGCTGGTCGGCGACGTCGTGGACGCCGGTGCGCAAGTGTTGGTCGTGCAGACGAACAACGCCACCTTCGGATACACCGACGAGACGTACCAGCAGCTGGCAATGGGACGGATCCGGGCCGTCGAGCACGGCCGGAGCGTCCTCGTCGCCTCGACCAGCGGGGTCAGCGCGATCATCGCCCCGGACGGTTCGGTCTCGCAGCAGTCCGACCTGTTCACGCCGGACGTCTTCGTGCAGGCAGTCGAACTGCGCACCGACCGCACCTTGGCAAGCCGGCTGGGCAGCACGCCGGAGTGGAGCCTGACCGCGGCCGGGTTGACCGCGCTCGCAATCGCGCTCTGGCGAAGCCGGCGGCGCCCGAGCCAGGGGGTTGCGCAATGACGGACGGGGCGCGCGTCGTGGTCATCATTCCGACGTACAACGAGGTGGAGAACCTTCCGATCGCCGTGTCCGGCGCGCGTAAGGCCGTGCCGGACGCTGACGTCCTGGTCGTGGACGACCATTCGCCGGACGGGACGGGCGCGCTGGCCGACGAGATCGCAGCGACAGATCCGCACGTCCTGGTGTTGCACCGCGCGGTGAAGACCGGGCTCGGCGCGGCGTACAAGGAGGCGTTCCAGTGGGCGTTGGACCGCCGGTACGACGTCATCGTGGAGATGGACGCCGACGGGTCGCACGACCCGGCGGATCTGCCGCGGCTGCTCGCGGCTCTGTCCGGCGCCGACCTGGTACTCGGTTCGAGATGGGTCGACGGGGGAGCGGTCGTGGACTGGCCGCCCTGGAGACTGGCCTTGTCGCGGGGCGGGAACCGCTACACCCGGATGGCGTTGGGGTTGCCGGTCAAGGACGCCACCGGTGGATTCCGGGCGTTCCGGGCCGAGGTGCTGCGCACGATCCCGCTGGATGCGGTGTCCTCGGCCGGCTACTGCTTCCAGGTTGACCTGGTCTTTCGCACCACCAGGGCCGGCTTCCAGGTCCGCGAGGTCCCGATCACCTTCCGGGAACGGACCCGCGGCCAGTCCAAGATGAGCGGAGCGATCGTGGTCGAGGCCCTCGCGAAGGTGACGATGTGGGCGGTGACCAACCGCGGAGCCCGGTTGCGACAGCGGGTCGGCCCGAGGGGAGCGACCTGAGATGCCTGTCCTGATCCTCATCCTGCTGGTCGTCGCCGAGATCTACGTCCTGATCACCGTGGGCAGCTGGATCGGCGCCGGGTTCACCATCCTGGCGCTCATCGGCTTCTCGCTGCTGGGCCTGTACCTGCTCAAGCGGGAGGGCAGCAAAGCGTTCCGTGCGCTGCGCGAGGCGATGGATACCCGCCGCCCGCCACACCGGGAGATCGCCGACGGCGTGATCATCTTCCTCGGCGGCTTGTTGATGTTGCTGCCCGGCTTCATCAGCGACGTGGTCGGCATGCTGTGCCTGCTGCCACCGACCCGGGCCTTGGTCCGGCGCGCACTCTTCGGGCTGGTCCTGCGCCGGGTGCCGGCTCCGATGCGATTCCTCTCCAGCCGGGGACCGACGGCCGGGCGCCCCGAGTCCCCCGTCATCGAGGGGGAGATCGACCCACGCTGAGCGAGCCTGCACAAGCGTCAGGGCCGCGACCTTGTTCGGCCACGGCCCTGACGGCTCGTCTTGGGTCTGTGCTCTCAGGCGCTCGTGCTCAGGCGCTCTGACTTCGCCGGCCGCGCAGCATCTCGAGCCGCTCGGCCAGCACCTCCTCGAGGTCGGCCACCGAACGCCGCTCCAGGAGCATGTCCCAGTGCGTACGCGGGGGCTTGCCCTTCTTCGTCTCCGCCTCGACACCGTCGACCAGCTTGGCGATGCTGCCGTCCAGGCGGCACTCCCACACCAACGGAAGCTCGGCCTCGTCGGAGAAGGGGACGGTGAAGGTATGACCCTTGTGGCAACGGTAGACACCGGGCTGGCGAGCAGCGGGCTCGGTGTTGCGGTCGGTCTCGTAGCTGATGCTGCCGAGCCGACTACCGCGCAGTGTGCGTTCGCCCATGTGCTCGATCCTTCCCGGATTTGGAACGTGAAATGTGCTTCTGTATTCGCTGACTGGAACGGGTGGGGCGGTCAGAAGATTCCCTGCGCCCGACGTACCGCCCGACGTACGGAGTGTGTCTACTCATGTATTCGCACGCCGGACCGATTTGGTTCGATGCATTTCCTTACGTTCTGCGAACGTCTGCGGTTCATCGGGCCGCCGCCAGGTCCGACGGACCCTCGACCGAGCGCGCTCACACACGGTAGCGCTCGCGGCAACGCGCAGGTAGCGACTTTCGTCTTAGCGGTCGGGGCGAGGCAATCGTGACCGAGTTGCAACCCAAGCGAAACTTATCCGAGCCTCAGACCACAGCCGGGGCGGTGTTGCCGGCCTCGGTGATCGCCCGGCGCACCGGCACGAAGGTCAGGACCAGCGCGCCGAGCACGAAGAGGATCACCAGGGAGATGATCGCGTAGCGGTAGGAATCGGTGAGCTGGAACGTCAGCCCGAACAGGAACGGCCCGAGCCAGCTCGTGCCCCGGTCGGACATCTCGTAGAAGCTGAAGTACTCCGCCTCCTTGCCCTTCGGGATCAACTGGCTGAACAGCGATCTGCTCAAAGCCTGGCTGCCGCCGAGCACCAGCCCGAGCACGACGCCGAGCAGGTAGAACTGCACGGCCTGGCCCTCGGACAGGAAGTAGGCCATCACGAGGACGCCGACCCACACGACGAGGCTCCCCAACACCGTCCGCTTGGCGCCGTACACCCGAGCGATGCGACCCATCAACACGGCACCGGCGAACGCGACGAACTGCACGAGCAGGATCGCGGAGATCAGCACGCTCCGCTCGAGGCCGAGCTCGCGCTCGCCGTACTGGCCGGCTACCGCCGCCGCGGTCTGGATCCCGTCGTTGTAGAGCAAGAACGCGCCGAGGAAGAGCAACGTCAGCGGGTACTTGCGCATGTCCCGAAACGTGTGGGCGAGCTGGCGGAAACCGGCCGAAAGCACCTGCGTGCCGCGCTCGCGGCCCTGCCGCGACTGGTGCGGCCGCAGCCGAGTCAGCGTCACGACCGCGAAGATCGCCCACCAGCCGCCGGCAGACAGCAGGCACAGCCGGACCGCGGTGCCGTCGGAGACGCCCAGCGCGTCGGCGTTCAGGAACAGCGCGAGATTCAGCGCGAGCAACAGGCCGCTGCCGAGGTACCCGAACGCCCAGCCGCGGCTGGACACGTCGTCGCGCTCGTCCGGCGCCGCGATCTCGGGCAGGAAGGAGTAGTAGATGACGATCGAGCTGCCGTAGGCGACGTTGGCGAGGACGAAAAGCCCGGCGCCGAGCATGTACCGCTCGTCGGCGACGAAGAACAGCCCCATCGTGGCGAAGGCGCCGATGTAGGCGAAGATCCCGAGCATCTGCCGCTTGCGCTGGGTGCGGTCGGCGATCGCGCCCATGATCGGCAGGATGACGACCTGGACGAGGGTGGAGAACGACAGGACGTAGGTGAAGAACGAGCCGGGCGGTACGGCGATGCCCAGCGGGTAGACATTGCCCCTGTCGTCCGCGGCCGCCTCGGCGATTTCGGTGAGGTACGGCGCCAGGAACACCGTGACCACGGACGTGGAGAAGACCGACGTCGCCCAGTCGTAGAAGTACCAACCGCGGCGCTCACGCGCCAGCCCGGTGTCCGGGATGGTCTCGGTCACCGTGCCTCCCACCCCATCGCCGCCTGAGCCTGAGCGCACCCTCTCAGCCGCGCGGACACCGGTCCAGACCGCCACGCCGAACCACGGCTCAGCGCCCAGTCCACTGACCGCGGGCGAGCAAGACAGCTTTGAGCACGTCCGGCCGGTCCGTCATGACACCGTCGACCCCCAGGTCCAGTACGGCGTGGATCTCGGCCGCGGTGTCCACCGTCCACACGTGCACCTGCATGCCTCGCGCATGGGCGGCGGCGATCAGGCGCTCGTCGCAGAACGGCCGCCTGCGGTAACGCAGCGGCACCTGCACGCACGGGGCGACGGTCCGCGACAACCAGCCCGCCCGGGCGGCGTAGGACGCAAGACGCATGGCCGCGACGCCCCGTACACCCGGTGACGAGCACACTCTGGGGCCGAGCAGCCTCCGCGCGGCAAGCACCCGGGCATCGGAGAACGACGCGAGACACACCCGGTCCTCGGCCGCAGCCCGCCGCACGGCCGCCGCCAGGGGAGCGGCCGCCCGAGCGGCCTTGACGTCGAGGTTGATCCGCACGTCCGGCCAGGCGTCGAGCAGGTCGTCCAGGCGCACTATCGGCTCCCGGCCGCCGATCCGCGCCTTGGCCACGTCCCGCCATGGCAGCTGCGAGATCCGCCCGTCGCGATCGGTCATGCGCGCCAACTCGGCGTCGTGGAAGGCGAGCGCGACACCGTCCGAGGTGGCATGCACGTCGGTCTCCAGGTACCGGTAGCCGAGGTCGACGCAGCGCTGGAAGGCCGCCATCGAGTTCTCGAGGCCGCCGAAGGCCCCGCCTCGGTGGGCGAAGGCGAGCGGAGTCCCGCCATCGAGAAAGGGGAACGCGCCAGTCATCTCTTCGTGATCATGAGGCGGCTGCTCGGCGGGTCGCGGAGTGTCCGCCTCATGATCATGGGCAGGGTCAGCCGGGATCGACCGGGGTCGCCTCGTAGACCCTGATGTCCGGCGCTGCGGTTACGAGTTCTGTGAGTTCGCGGCTCAGGTCGGCTATGTGCGTGGATGCCAGATGCGCCTGCAACGCAGGGAGGTCGCGCCAGTTCTCGACCGCGACGAAGGAGGTGTCGTCGTCCAGGGCGGCGAAATAGCGGTAGCTCTCGCAGCCGTCCTCCTTGAGCGTTTCCGTCTGGGCGCGCAGGAGCGCTTCGCGCGCCTGGTCGCGGGCCTCCGGTCGGACGTTCGCAAATGCGGTCACGACGATCATGAAGCCTCCGAGTGTCGATGTGCGGCTCCGGCCACGCTAGCGCCCGTGGCTGCGACGACGACTGACAGGGCGGGCAGGTTCAGCGCGCGACCGGTGGCCGGGATCGGGTATGCAGTGCGGGTGGGCAGAATCCGGGTAGGCACGGCATCGTGGACGGACAAGACACTGCTGGCGTCCGGGTGGTACCCCGACGACGTGGACACGCCCGAGAAGCGCCTCGTCTACTACGCCGAGCAGTTCCCCCTGGTCGAAGTCGACTCGACGTACTACACGCCGCCGAACGAGCGGAACAGCGAGCTGTGGGTGCAACGCACGCCGGCCGACTTCCGGTTCAACATCAAGGCGTACTCGCTGCTGACCCAGCACCCGACCCGTCCCGCGTCGCTGTACAAGGATCTGCGTCCCGAAGGCGTCACGAAGAACGTGTACGCCAAGGATCTTCCCAAGTCCACAGTGGACAGTGTTTGGGAACGGTTTCTCGCGGCCCTGGAACCGTTGCACGAGGCCGGGAAACTGGGTGCGGTGCTGTTCCAGTTCCCGCAGTGGTTCCCGATCGGGCGCCGGAACAAGGAGTACATCCTGCAGTGTCAGGAGCGCTCGGCGCCGATGCGGATCTGCGTGGAGTTCCGCAACAAGACCTGGATGAGCGAGGAGAACCGCGAGGAGACCTTGGACTTCCTGAGGTCCTACCGGGTTCCTTACGTCTGTGTGGACATGCCGCAAGGACACGCCAGTTCGGTCCCGCCCGTCGTCGCAGCCACATCGGATCTGGCCGTCGTGCGCTTCCACGGCCACAGCGACAAGTGGACGAGCAAGGACATCTACGAGCGCTTCGGCTACGAGTACTCCGTGACGGAGCTGAGCGAGTGGGCTCCCAGGATCAGGCAGCTGGGCGAGGGAGCGGGGGAGACGCACGTCCTGCTGAACAACTGCTACCGCAACTACGCGCAACTGAACGCCCGACAGCTCGGGGACCTGTTGGCAGGCGTGGACTGAACGTGACGGCCAGGGTCGGAACGTCGGGCTGGCAGTACGCCGACTGGCGGGGCGGGCTGTACCCGGCCGGTGTCCCGCAGCGGCTGTGGTTGGAGCGCTACGCCGAGACGTTCGACACCGTCGAAGTCAACAACGCGTTCTACCGGTTGCCGGAGCGGTCGGTGTTCGAGTCCTGGCGGGAGCGGACCCCGCCGGGCTTCCTGGTCGCGGTCAAGGCCAGCCGCTTTCTGACCCACATCAAGCGACTGCGCGAGCCGTCCGAGCCGGTGGCCCGGCTGCTCGACCGGGCGGAGGGGCTCGGAGGCAAGCTGGGGCCGATACTGCTGCAGCTGCCTCCGACCCTGCGGGCCGACGCCGCTCTGCTGATGGACTGCTTGAGCTGCTTCCCCGCCGGTGTGCGGGTAAGCGTGGAACCGCGGCACCCGTCCTGGTGGACGCCGGAGATCCGGGAACTGCTCTCGGCGTACAACGCTGCGCTGTGCTGGTCCGATCGGCGCAGCCGGCCGATCACGCCGTTGTGGCGGACGGCGGACTGGGGATATCTGCGGCTGCACGAGGGCCGGGCGTCGCCGTGGCCGCGCTACGGACGGACCGCGCTGCGAAGCTGGGCAAAGCGGATAGCGGGGGAATGGGGTCCCGACGATGACGTGTTCGTGTACTTCAACAACGATCAGCGCGGCGCCGCCGTACTCGATGCTCGAGCGATGCGGAGCGCCCTCGCCCGCTCACGACGACAGGAGCCAACCGATGCCGGGTGACCCCGCGTCCTGGACCCTTGGACGGCGCCCGACGACGCCGCACGGGGAGATCGTGTGGGGCGAGAACGATCGGTGGCTGCCAGTCCATGTCTGTGCCGAGATATCAGTGCCGAGATCCAGCGTCGGCTTCCGGCGGCGGACCGCATCCTCGTCCCTGCAGCCGGTCACTTCTCGCCGGAGGACCAGCCGATCCTCGTGGCCCGAAGCGATCGCCGAGTTCCTGGCGTGAGCTACGGTCTCGTGTTTCGGTGGTGGCCGAAGAGCATGGAAGGCCCGGCGCGACACGATCAGGCTATGGCGGTACACGGGCGACAGCGGGATGCAATCGGGAGGTAGACGCACGGATGGCTACGGAACGACTCCGGGTCCGGACCATCTGGTCGGCGTTGGTCTTCCTCGTCCTGATCGTGCTCGTCTTCGCCGGTCTACGGGTCGCCGCTTACAACCGCGCCAAGGCCGCGGCGAGGCTTCGCTCCGCGTCGTCGCCGAGTTTGGCCAGCGGTCGCTTCAAGAACGGGGTCAGGAGCGCTGCAGCACCCTTGAACGTGAAGTCGGCGCTGTAGG
>JACCXW010000330.1 GCA_013696785.1 Geodermatophilaceae bacterium
GTCGACGACCTGGGCCTTTGAGGGGGTAGCCCCGACGGGATTCGAACCCGCGCTACCGCCTTGAGAGGGCGGCGTGCTAGGCCACTACACAACGGGGCCCCGAACGGCGCTGCGCCGCGAGCCAGCCACGCTAGCAGAGCGGCCGAACCGCCGCGCTGGGGTACCAGGACTCGAACCTGAACTAGCTGAACCAGAATCAGCCGGGCTGCCAATTACCCCATACCCCATGGATGCTCCTGCCCCGGTGGCGGCGAGGCGGTCGATCTCGAGCCAGGATAGCGGACCCCCTCCGGCGCGGACAACGCGTCGTACGACGCCTGAGGCTCGGCGGAGACCGCCGCCGGCGGGCGTCGTACGGCGATGTTCCACCGCGTCGCGAGGCGCGCGACGAGCACCGCGTAGACCACCATCATGGTGACGTCCAGCGCGGCGTAGGGCCAGTCCAGCGCGGATGTCTCCAGGGACTCCTCGATGGAACTCGTGGCGGCGGTGTAGCCGAGGCTGACGAGGTTGTTGGCGACGTGCAGCCCGATGGACGCCTCCAGCCCGCCGGTGCGCCACACCAGGACGGACGCGACGACCCCGAACGCGAACCGGTCGGTGAACAGCGCCGGCCCCTGCCCGCCGTGGGCAAGCGCAAACAGCGTCGCGCTCACAGCGCCGGCCACGATCGCGCCGACCACCGGGCGCGCGAACCACGAGGCAACCGCCTGGCTCAGGTAGCCGCGGAACCCGACCTCCTCCGCGGCGGACTGCAGCGGTGTCGTGAACAGCACCACTGCCAGCAGTCCGACGAGCGTGCCCGCGGGTGGCACGTCGACGTCGCCGAGGCCAGCCGGAGGGATGGCGAACCCCCCAACGAAGAACAGCGTCACAAGGACCAAGGCGAGTAGAATCAGTCGGCCCAGGACCTTCCACCGCACCCGCCCGGCGACCGAGGCCAACTCACCGGGGTGCTGCCGGTGTACGACCAGGACCGCCAGCAGGCAGGCGGGGATCAACGTCGCGATGATCAGGTTGTTGACCAGCAGCCCCGCCGGGCTGTCCGGGTCGAGGAAGGCGTTGTCGCGGAGGTCCTCCGAACCGCCGCTCAGGACGGCGACGGAGAGCGCCGCAAGGATGAGAGCCACGGAGCCGACGAGCACACACAGGCTTGCGAACAGCAGTCCGAGCAGTGGTCGCCACCAGCGGTGTGTTGACGTACGCAGCAGCTCGGGGTAGCGGTCACCCGCCATCGATCATCCTGATCGCAGCATGCAACCGCTGAAGCGTCCGCTCTCGGCCGAGCAGCTCGATCGACTCGAAGAGCGGCGGGGAGACCCGCCGGCCGGTGACGGCCACCCGCACTGGTCCGAACGCGAGCTTCGGCTTGATGCCAAGCCCGTCGACGAGACTCGCCCGGAGTGCTGACTCGATGCTCCCGGTCGACCAGACGGTCAGGTCGTCCAGGGCACCGACTGCCGCACCGAGCACGCGCGAGGCGTCGTTGCCGTAAAGGATGGAGGCGGACTCCGTCTCGACGTGGAACTTGTCCTCGTCGACGAACAGAAACGTCAGCATCCCTTCGGCCTCGCCCAGGATCTGCATCCGCTCGCTCACGAGCGGCGTCGCAGCCAGCACCAGTGACTGCTGCTCTGGAGTTGGTGTCGCCGGCAGGACTCCTCGGCGGGCGAGGTGCGAGGTGACGCGCGCGGCAAGGTCCTCGACCGGCAGCTCTCGGATGTAGTGGCCGTTGAGCCAGCCGAGCTTGTCCAGGTCGAAGACCGGGCCTACGGTGTTGACACTCTTCCAGTCGAAGTCGCGGACCATGTCGTCGAAGGTGAAGAGCTCCTCGCCGCCGGGCTGTGAGTAGCCCATGAGCGCAAGGAAGTTCAGCAACGCTTCCGGCAGGTAGCCCTGTTCCTGGAACCAGAGCAACCGCGCTGCAGGGTTCTTGCGCTTCGAGATCTTCGACTTGTCGCTGTTGCGCAGCAGCGGCATGTGCGCGAAGGCCGGCCGCCGCCAGCCGAGCCAGTCGTAGAGCAGCAGGTGCTTGGGAGTGGAGGAGATCCACTCCTCGCCGCGCACGACGTGGGTGATCGCCATCTCGTGGTCGTCCACGACGTTGGCGAGGTGGTAAGT
>JACCXW010000035.1 GCA_013696785.1 Geodermatophilaceae bacterium
CGCGTAGTACACGTTGTACGTGCCAGCCTCGACCCAGGCGGCGTACAGGGTGCCTGCCGCGTCCTGCGCCAGCGAGGGGAACAGCGTGTCGGGGCGGCCGCTTGTGCAGTTTCGGTCATCGGGGGGCGGCGGGCTGGTCGGGCAACCTGTCTTGATGACGATGATGTCGTAGCTCGGGCTCAGGGCGTCGGCATCGGTGGATCGGGCGATCCGGATGTCCTGGTTGAAGGCGTGGACGATGTAGACGTCGTCCTCACGGCCTGGACGGTTGTCGACGAGGATGTTGCCGGAGCGGCTGATCTCGCGGATCGCGAGAGCTCCCGGGCCGTACGTTAAGCCTCCGTCCGTGGAGCGCTGGACGAAGCTTCCGGTCGGCACCTGCTTGTAGGTCAGGTAGACCT
Organism: Geodermatophilaceae bacterium; assembly: GCA_013696785.1. Classification (GTDB taxonomy): domain Bacteria; phylum Actinomycetota; class Actinomycetes; order Mycobacteriales; family Geodermatophilaceae; genus JACCTY01. The sequence goes on from JACCXW010000035.1 coordinate 402, forward strand.
CCTTCTCACCGACGGTATCCATCCACTGGCGGTCGACAGCGACCGGCGACTCCGACACGGCGTTGCCGAGAAAGCTTCGGCCGGCGTCCTCGGATCGACCGGTGGAAAAGTTCACGAGTGCCGCGAGGCCGGTGTAGGACAGCGTGTAATAGCCTTGGGGGTTCTTTTCGCGTCCCACGCTGATCTCGCAGTCGCCACCGCCACCGGGCGCGATGCGACCCTCCGGCTGGGTACCGAGGATCCGGAAGGTGTCGCCCTTGTCCTCTGATTTCTGGGCGTACTCCGCGGCACGGCTCGACCCGAAGGGACCACAGATGTACTCGTTGCCGTCACCGTCGACGCGCATCGAAGGTTCGGCGACATCGCGCTGAGGGTCGACCGTGGTGATCGGGCCGAAACGGATAGTGCTCGGCGTCGAGGGCGGATTGCCGGCCGTGCCGGTGTTCAGCGCGACCTCCAGCGTGACGTCACCCTGGTAAAACTGGGGCAGCACGGCCAGGAAGGAACAGGCGTAGACCTGGTACGCGCCGGCGACGGGGTTTGTGAGGATGACGACCTCGGACGTCCCCGACCCATCACTTTCAGCAGACGGACCGCTCGGCGGGAAAACGCGCAACAGCAAGTCCTGGACCTCGATGGTGCTCGGTTCCGTGGGTGCCCACCGGATGCGGAACCGGACGGTGGCGGTGCGAGTGGCATAGAAGGACGCTGGCAATGGCGCGATGGTGAACGTATAAAGATCGGCGTTGACGCCTTCGACGCACTCGGCCGTGCCGCCTGTGCCCGCGGGGACCGTGCCGGTGTAGTCGCGTGTCACGGAGCCGGAGGATGGTGCTGTCACCGTGTCACCAGCTGGCTCTGCGGCGATCACAGGCGCTGCCCCGGGCAGCAGCCCCACAGTCAGCAGCAGGGTGGAAGGGAGCAGCGTCACCCGCCGGAACGTCCGTGAAGATCCTGCCATCTCACTCCCCAACGACAGACCGCGATTCCGTGTCACCCGGCTGGCGGTCACCTGCGCCGGGTCGAAGGAAGTCTACACCGCTCCGGGGCACTGCGCCACCACCTAACATGGTGGCCACTCGGCGGTGCTCAGGGCGTGAGTGTGAAGGTCTCCGTCAGGTGTCGCTGGATGCCGCTCGGGTCTCCTCGAGGCGCTGTTCAGGATGTAGAGCCGGCGCCCGTCGAGCACGAACCGGCTGAGCGCACGGCCCTTGTCGCCCTGGATCTCGAAGTCCATCGCGGGCCGACCCTGGATCGATCGGCGGTGTGCCTTGCATCGGGTGCGCGAACGGGACCGATGACTGCCTAGGCGATCCGGCCCGCCGCTGTCGACGCTCCGCCCGCCAGCGCGGGCACTGCGACCGGTGGTTCCTGCCCGCCGGGTATCGCTATCCGATCGAGCACGGCAAGCATCGCCGGTGAGCGCAGACGTTCCATCGTGGCGCGTGCTTCGCCCAGCTGTTGGCCGGCATCAGGTTCGTCTGGGAAGAGGAGACAGTAATCGGTCTGGCAGAGCGCGAGGTCCCAGGCGAGCCCCAGTCCGCGCCACCGGTCGATCGCCTCTCTGTACCGACGGACCGCCTCCAAGCGCTCGCCCGAGAGCGCCGCCAGAGCAGCTTCGACCGTGGCCCGATCCGCATCGACGGCCTGCCCGTGTGCGCCCGATGCCTCCAGGGCCTCCGCGACGGTCCGCAGGAGCGTTTCGTCGCGAAGCCTCACAGCGC
>JACCXW010000042.1 GCA_013696785.1 Geodermatophilaceae bacterium
GGTCACCTCCGAACACTTCGTCGTGCACCCCGACGAGCGCCTCGACGCCGGCGGCGTCGACGACCGGGACCAGCCGCACCCCCACCGGCGGTGGCTCCTCAAGCGCGAGGTCCGCGATCTCCGCGACCAGCACCGTCTCCGGCTGATCCGGTGCCAGGCCGGCGGCGACGAGTCGAGCGGGCAGATCCACCGGCTGGTCGTAGGAGTAGTGCTTCCACTCCCACGGCCCACCTGTCTGCTCGAACCTGACCGCCTCCGCCGCGATCACCGCGTCAGCATCGATTCCGAGGTCGCTCCAGACGACTCCGCTCCATCCCCCGTCCGCGGCGACGATCCGTACGATCCGGTCCGTACGCTCGACCTGCGTGCCGGGCACCGGCTGCGGGTTCCGGCGCAGCTGGTCGTCAAAGGCTTCCAGAGTCGCTTGGCGATCCATGCCACATCCGACCACTTCTGCACACGGTTACAGGGATCGCCACCCTTGCGCCCGCTCCGATACGTTGCTACCCCCGCCACGAGAGGTACGGCGTAGCACTCGTCGTCGCACCTCGAACGGATGTCCGGAGCAGGCCGGCGGCTACGACGTCTCTGGTGTCAGGCATCGCCGGGATGCCGGAGAGAGCGGAGAAGAATCATGAAGTACATGATCTTGCTGTACGGCAGCCAGCAGGACTACGACGTCCTCGGCGGGAAGCCCGGCGACAAGCCGGCCATGTCCCCGGAAGCCGTCGCTGCGATGCACGCCTACATGGAGTCCTTCCACCAGGAGCTCATCGAGTCCGGAGAACTCGTCGACGCCCACGGCCTGACCGCGCCCGTTCACGCCAGGCGGGTCCAGCTGCGGAACGGGGTACCGGTCGTGACCGACGGGCCGTACCCCGAAACCCAGGAAGTTCTCGCCGGCTACACGATCGTCGAGTGTGAGAGCTTCGATCGGGCCACCGAGCTCGCCTCGCGCCTGGTGAACCCGGACGCGGAGGGGGAGTACGTCGACGTGCGGCCCATCGAGGGTGGCGCCGACGAGCTGGCGGTGTAGTCGCCACCATGACCGACAACGTCGAGGGCCTGCTGCGCTCCCTTGCGCCGCAGGTCCTCGGCGCGGTGGTACGCGGGTTCGGCCATTTCGACACCGCCGAGGACGCCGTCCAGGAGGCGCTTCTCGCGGCCGCCACGCAATGGCCCGTCGAGGGCATCCCCGACAATCCGCGAGCGTGGCTGATCACTGTGGCAGCGCGCAGGCTGACCGATCTGCTGCGCAGCGAGCAGGCCCGTCAACGTCGTGAGGACACCGTCGCCCGGTGGGAACTCCCCGACCGATCGCTCGCCCCCGCTGCGGACAGACCGGCAGCGGAGACCGACGACACGCTGATTTTGCTCCTCATGTGCTGTCACCCTTCGCTGTCGCCGGCATCTCAGATTGCGCTGACTCTGCGGGCGGTCGGCGGCCTGACCACCGCGGAGATCGCCCGCGCATTCTTGGTGCCGGAAGCCACCATGACGCGACGCGTCAGTCGGGCCAAGCAGAGCATCAAGGACAGCGGCGTCCCCTTCGGCATGCCGGCGGGCCCGGAGCGCCCGGAACGGCTCGGCGCCGTTCTGCACGTGCTCTACCTGATCTTCAACGAGGGCTACGCCAGCACGTCAGGGCCGAAGCTGCAGCGCACCGACCTGTCGGACGAGGCGATCCGGCTGACCCGGATGGTCCACAACCTGCTGCCCGACGACGGCGAGGTGACCGGACTGCTGGCGCTCATGCTCCTCACCGATGCGCGTCGGCTCGCGCGCACCAGCGCCAACGGGGGTCTGATCGCGATGGCCGAACAGGATCGAAGTCTGTGGAATGCCGCCGCCATCACCGAAGGGGTGGCACTGGTCAGCGCCGCGCTGGGGCGGGGGGCGGCCGGACCGTACCAACTCCAGGCGGCGATCACCGCGATCCACGACGAGGCACCGACTGCTGACGCGACCGATTGGCCGCAGATCATTGCCCTGTACGAGCTGCTGAAGCGGATGTCCGACAACCCCGTCGTGACCCTGAACCACGCCGTCGCCGTCGCCATGGCCCGGGGAGCCCAAGCGGGGCTCGCCCTGATCGGGGAGATCGAGGCCGACGAACGGATCGCCGGGGACCACCGGCTCCACGCCGTTCGCGCGCACCTGTTGGAGATGGCCGGTGACCGCTCGGCCGCGCGCGACTGCTACGTAGCCGCGGCCGGACGGACCACCAGCCTCCCGCAACAGCGCTACCTCCACGCCAGGGCCGCCCGCCTGGCCACCGACGACTGACAAGACGCCTATCCAGCTGCTTGATCGCCGGGCGTGATTCCGATGACGACGGTTGCGTCGAGCTCGTCGGAGCTGACCATTCGGGCGAGCAGCCCATGACGGGCAAGAGCATCGACGGCCCGCGGCGCCTGGTCTTCGCTCGTCTCGATCAACAGGCTGCCGCCAGGTACCAGCCAGCCGGGTGCCGCCGCGGCGACCCGCCGCAGGACGTCGAGGCCGTCCGCACCCCCGTCGAGCGCCACCCGCGGCTCGTGTTCGCGGGCCTCCAGAGGCAGCAGCCCGATGGCCGCGGTGGGAACGTAAGGCACGTTCGCGACCACGATGTCGACCCGACCGCGCAGTCTCCGGGGCAGCGGCTCGTAGAGATCACCTTCGTGCACCTGGCCGCCGGCGGCGGCGAGGTTGCTCCGGGCGCACCGCACGGCAGCGGGCTCGACGTCGACGGCGTACAGGTCGATCTCGAGCTGAGCCGCGGCGATGGCGGCGCCCACAGCGCCCGACCCGCAGCACAGGTCGACGACGACCGCTCGCGACCGGGCGAGGGCGATGGCCTGCTGGACGAGGAACTCGGTACGGCGACGGGGTACGAAGACTCCAGGGTCTACGGCTACTCGCAGGCCGCAGAACTCCGCCCAGCCGAGGACGTGTTCCAGCGGCAGGCCGGCGGCTCGCCGGTCGAGCATCGTGGCAAGTTCGAGGGGCGTCTGTGCCGCGGAGATGAGCAGCGGCGCCTCGCGCTCGGCGAAGACACAGCCGGCGGTCCGGAGCCGGGCGACGACGACGGACTGTGGCAGGAACAGAGCTGGTGACATGGGAGCGCCTTCCGGAGGAATGCCGAATGGGCGCTCTCGCGGGCTACCTACGTCGGTAGCCGGCACGGCCGGCAGGTGAGAGCACCCGACCGGACTAATGCGTTAACGGGACTCACCTCCTGGCTACAAACTGCTAACGGCAGCGAGGCTACCGAGCCGGCGGGTGGGTCGGGTAGCCCAGCTACAACTCAGACCAGGAGGCACCAGATGACGGAGGAGACCTCCGGTGACGTCCCCCCGATCGAGGGCGTGGTCCTCCGGGCGTTCCGCGACGACGGTGACTTCGCCCGGCTCGCCGAGATCATGAACCAGAGCTGGGCCTTGATGCCGTTCTGGGACGACACCCTGCGGCAGGTGGCCTGGCACGGCGACGAACCCGTCGGGCTGGTGCTCAACTTCATCCGCGCCGACGAGAACGCCCGCTTCGGGCGGCTGCGCGGCTAGACCGAATACATCAACGTCGCCCGAACTGGCGCCGTCGCGGGGTGGCGCGCGCTCTCATCGTGCGGAGCTTCGGCGTACTCGCTGAACGTGGGATGACCGAAGCGGCGCTGGACGTGTACGTGCACAACCCGACCGGCGCCCGGCAGCTGTACGAGAGCCTTGGCTACGAAGCTGTGCGATCGCTGCTCTGCTACCGCAAACCCCTCTGAATCACGCCTAGTGCTGGGTAGCGGCCTCCGCACCGGCACCGGTCAACGACCGGACCTCCAGTTCTGCGTACTTGGCCTCGTTCGGCTTCTCCTTGGACAGGATGCTGCCGAGATAACCGAGCAGGAAGGCCGCCGGGATCGAGACGAGGCCGGGGTTGTTCAGCGGGAACCAGTGGAAGTCGACGGTCTTGAACAGTGACGGGCTCACCCCCGTAGCCGCGTTGACCGGGGCACCCGACACGACCGGCGAGAAGATGATCAACCCGACGCAGATGATCAACCCGCCATAGATGCTCCACACCGCGCCTTGAGTGGTGAATCGCTTCCAGAAGAGCGTGTAGAGGATCGTCGGGAGGTTCGCCGAGGCGGCGATGGCGAACGCCAATGCCACCAGGAACGCGATGTTGATCCCGGCCCGCAGCACCAGGATGCCCAGCACGATCGAGATGGCCCCGATGACGACGGCGGTGATGCGGGCGACTCGGACCTCGTCCCGTTCGCTGGTCTCGGTCCGCGCGCCCTTCTTGTGCACCGTGGCGTAGATGTCGTGCGCGAAGGACGCCGACGCGGTGATCGTCAGGCCGGCCACCACCGCCAGGATCGTCGCGAATGCGACCGCGGAGATCACGCCGAGCAGGATCGTGCCGCCGAGTTCATATGCGAGCAGCGGAGCCGCGGAGTTGACGCCACCCGGTGAGGCCAGAATGGTCTCCGGCCCGACCAGCGCGCCCGCGCCGTAGCCGAGCACCAGGCTCAGCAGATAGAACCCGCCGATCAGCCAGATCGCCCAGACCACGGATTTCCGGGCGTCCTTCGACGTCGGGACCGTGTAGAAGCGCATCAGCACATGTGGCAGACCCGCCGTACCGAACACCAGCGCCAGCGCCAGCGAGACGAAGTCCAGCTTCGACGTCCCGGTCAGTCCGTACTGCGCGCCCGGTTCCAGTTCGCTGCCTGCCTCGGCGGCGGAGCCGAGCAGGGATGACGGGTTGAAGTTGAACTCGGCCAGGACGAGGACGGTCATCACGACCGCGCCGATGATCAGCAGGGTCGCCTTGACGATCTGTACCCACGTGGTCCCGCGCATGCCGCCGATCAGCACGTAGGCGATCATCAGCGCGCCCACGACGAACACGACAAGGCCCTCTGCAAAGGCACCCGAGACGCCCAGCAGCAGCGACACCAGTCCGCCGGCGCCGGCCATCTGTGCCAGCAGGTAGAAGATCGACACCACGAGGGTCGACGTGGCCGCCGCCATCCGGACCGGACCCTGACGCATCCGGAAGCTCAGGACGTCGGCCATCGTGAACCGGCCGGTGTTGCGCAGCAGTTCTGCCACCAGCAGCAGTGCCACGAGCCATGCCACCAGGAAGCCGATGGAGTACAGGAAGCCGTCGTACCCGTTGACCGCGATCGCGCCGGCGATGCCGAGGAACGACGCGGCGGACAGGTAGTCACCGGCGATCGCGGTGCCGTTCTGCGTACCGGTGAACGACCGGCCGGCGGCGTAATAGTCGGCCGCGGAGGCGTTGTTCCTGCTCGCCCGGAACGTGATGAACAGCGTCAGTACGACGAACGCGGCGAAGATTGCGATGTTGAGGACCGGCTCGCCGGGGGTCTCAGGCATTCTTGGCACCCTTCTCGAGGCGGCCGCTCGTTGCGTCGCCTTCGAGTTGTGCGCGCAGTTCGTCGGCGATCGGGTCGGTGTTCTTGTTGGAGTGCCGCACGTACAGCGCGGTGATGAGGAAGGTCGAGACGAACTGCAACAGCCCGAAGATGAGGCCGACGTTGATGTTTCCGATGACCTTGTTGGACATGAAGTCCGTCGCGTACGCCGACATCAGCACGTACAGCAGGTACCACACGAGAAACACGACGGTCATCGGGAAGGCGAACGCGCGGAAGCGCTTGCGCAGCTCCCTGAACTCCGTCGACGACTGGACGCGCTCGTAGTCCTGCTGCGAGATCTCGCGTCGCGTGAGCTGAGCCACCGGCAACCTCCTGATGGAGCACCGCGCGGGCTGACGGCGCGCGTGGATAGTGCGGCACACGTTAGGGCCGGGCCTGGTCGCCAGCGAGCATTGGCGCGCCGGGCTCGCCCAGCGGCGGGAGCCGAGCGGCTGACGGCCGTGGCGGCCGTGCCGGGATGCGACGAACGGTCGGATCTCGCCTGCCAGCGGCGCCCGGCAACGCTCAGGGGCGGCGTACGCCGAGGCTCTCCGGTGCGTGCAGCACCACCATGATGCGGCCGATGTCCGAGGGCACCCGCCGCGCGGTGAGCCGGGAGACCACGACCATGACGAAAAAGGCCACCGGAACGGTAAGCGCGGCGGGTTGCGCAAGGAGCACGCCGAGCCAGCCACCACGCGCGCCCCCGAGCACGGTGATCAGGACGGCGCCGGTCGACAGCATCCCGCCGGCCAGCAGCCCGGCGGCCGCGCCCGCGTCGGTCAGTCCGCGCCACCAGATCCCGAGCACGAGCAGCGGGCAGAACGTCGACGCGGCGACAGCGAACGCCAGGCCGACGACCACCGAGACATCCAGTGAAACCACTTGCAGGGTCAGCACCAGCGGCACGATGCCTGCCACTGCAGCCGCGCGCCGAAAGGACCGTACCGATCCCCGCCCGACCACGTCGGTAGACAGCACGCCGGCCACCGAGACGAGAAGCCCGCTCGAGGTCGACAGGAACGCGGCGAAGGCGCCGGCCGCTACGAGGGCGCCGAGCAATTGCCCGCCCAGCCCGCCGATCGCGGCGCCCGGCAGCAGCAGGACAGCCGCGTCGGTCTGGCCGGTCAGCAACAGTTGCGGTGTGTAGAGCCGGCCCAGTGCGCCGTACACCGTCGGCAGCAGGTAGAAGACACCGAGGAGTCCGAGGACGAGCAACGTCGTACGCCGGGCGGCCCGGCCGTCGGGATTGGTATAGAAGCGGACGAGCACGTGCGGGAGCCCCATCGTCCCGAGGAACGTCGCCAGGATCAGCGAGTACGTCGCGAACAACGGGAACTCCGGGTGCCCCCCGCCGGTGCTCAACGGGATCGCCCAGGTGGCGTTGTCCAGGGCGTCGAGCTGGTCGGCATGCGGGACGGGTGCACCGACCGGAAATGTCAGCTCCGTGCCTTTGGCGATGTCATGGGGACCCGGTTGCCAGCGCAGCGGCCCGTCCACCGCCGTGCCGTCCACCAGCCCGTCCGCGACCAGCGCGACCGGCTCGACCACCGTGACGGTCACGTCGACCTGGACGTCCACGGTGGTCTCGGCCGGGAAAACCGGTACGTCGTCGGCCGTCAGCGAATCGGTCCCACCGCCCCGCCAGACGAGCAGCAGGAAGAAAGCCGGGACCGCGAGGGCGGTGAGCTTGAGCCAATACTGGAACGCCTGCACGAACGTGATGCTGCGCATCCCACCGGTCGCCACGTTCGCCGTCACCACGACACCCACGACGACCGCGCCCAGCCAGTACGGCGCTCCCGTCACCGTCCCGAGCGTCAGCCCCGCACCCTGCAGCTGCGGGACGAGGTAGAGCCAGCCGATCAGCACGACGAACCCGGCGCAGATCAGCCGCAGCCGGCGCGAGCCGAGCCGAGCCTCGGCGAAGTCCGGCAGCGTGAAGGCCCCCGACCGGCGCAGCGGCGCCGCCACGAACAGCAGCATCGCGAGGTAGCCGGCCGTGAACCCGACCGGGTACCAGAGCACATCAGCTCCGTACTTCATCACCAGCCCGGCGACGCCGAGGAAGCTCGCCGCCGACAAGTACTCGCCGCTGATCGCCGAGGCGTTCCAGCCCGGAGTGACCGTTCGCGAGGCGACCAGGAAGTCGCTCGTCGTGCGGGCGAAGCGGACGCCGTACGCGCCGATCAGCAACGTGGCGACGGTGACGAGAGCGATCGCCGGCAGGGCGTACGGCGAGCCCGTCACGAGCTGTCGACGAAGTCCGTCAGGTCCTGCTCGTTGCGTTCGGCCTGCCGGACGTGCACCCACGCGACGGCGAACAGGAAGGGATAGGCAAGTACGCCGAGCAGCAGCCACGGCAACCGCATGCCGAGCACTTCCACCTCGGCGAGTCCCGGCGCGGCTGCGAACAGCAGCGGCAGACCGCCCAGCAGGACGGCGACAACGGCCGACAATCGCAACGCCACTGCCAGCTGCGCGCGGATCAGCCCCTCGACCAGGACTTCACCGACACGGGTCTGCTCCTCGATCTCACGCAAGGCGCGGTCCACGCGAACCCGACGGCGCGCGGCCAGGTCGATCCGGACCCGTTGCGGCTCCGGCTCCGGCCCACTCACGGTGCGCGGCTCCAGCCGGCCTTGGCCGCGCGGACGAGCCGATCCTTGAGCTCGCGAGTGTGCCGGCGGCTGACCGGCAGTTCGTGCTCGTCGACCAGTACGACGTAGCCGCCGCCGGTGAGCCGAAGCTCGGATACCAGCCGCAACGAGACGAGGTACGAGCGGTGGATCCGCACGAACCCGGCCTCGGACCAGCGATCCTCCAGTACCGACAACGGCACCCGGACGAGATGGCTGTCCTCCGCCGTATGCAACCGGGCGTAGTCGCCCTGCGCCTCCACCCATCGCACGGCGGAGCGGGCCAGCATGCGGGTCCGACCGGCCAGCTCGATCGGGATCATCTCCTCCTCGTCGGCGGCGCCGGCCTGCGACTGCCCGCCGTGCACGTCCCGGGCCGCGACCACCCGCCGCAGCGTCTCGGTCAGCCGATCCTGGTGCAGCGGCTTGAGGAGGTAGTCGACGGCGCCCAGCTCGAACGCGTCCACCGCGCGGTCGTCATGCGCGGTCACGAACACGATCAGCGGCGGGTTGGCGAATTTCGCCAGCACCCGGGCCAGCTCGAGCCCGTCCAGCCCAGGCATCCGGATGTCGAGGAAGACCACATCGACGTGCCCGTCCCGCAGCAGCCGCAGGGCCTCGGTGGCGTCGGCCGCTGTACCGACCGAGGCGACGCGGTCGTCCGCGCGCAACAGGTACGCCAGCTCGTCCAGTGCGGGTGGCTCGTCGTCGACGGCAAGCACCCGCAGCGCGCCGGTCATGATGCCCGCACGCCCGCGGCGAACTTGGGGATCCGCATGCTCACCTTGGTCCCGGCGCCGAGCGCCGTCTCGACGACGAGGCCGTAGTCGTCGCCGAACACCGATCGCAGCCGATCATCGACGTTGCCCAGCCCGACGTGATCCCGGCCGCCGGTGCGGTCGGCGTCGCCGGGGGCGTCGTACGTCAGCAGCGACTCAGGGTCCATCCCCACGCCGTCGTCCTCGATGCTGATGTGGCATTCGGCGCCCGCGTCCAGCGCGACGATGCTGATCGTCCCGACGCCGACCTTGCCGGCCAGGCCGTGCCGGACGGCGTTCTCCACCAATGGCTGCAAGGCGAGGAACGGTACGGCGACCGAGAGCACCTCCGGAGCAACCTGCAGTCGCGCCTGCAGACGATCCCCGAACCTTGCCCGCTCCAGGGTCAGGTACCGCTCGATGTTGTGCAGTTCCTCTGCCAGGGTCGTGAAGTCACCCTGCGACCGGAAGCTGTAGCGGGTGAACTCGGCGAACTCCAGCAAGAGCTCGCGGGCGCGTTCCGGGTCGGTGCGGACGAACGACGCAATCGCTGTCAGGGCGTTGTAGATGAAGTGCGGGCTGATCTGTGCGCGCAGCGCCCGAACCTCGGCTTGCGCGAGCGCTGCCCGGGACAGATCGAGTTCGGCGAGTTCCAGTTGGGTGGAGACCCACCGGGCGGTCTCGGTGGTCGCCCGGAGCAGCCCGATGCGAGGCTCCTGACCGGTGGTGGCGATCAAAGTCCCCACCACCCGCTCGTCGACAGCGATCGGTACCACGACGGCCCCGCGCACCGGGCAGTCCGGGTCAGCGCAGGTCAGGTCGCCGTACGCGATGACCGTCGAACGTCCGCTCCGCAGCGGGCCATCCGCGGCCTCGACCAGGTGGGTCGAGTGATGCTCACCGGGTCCCTCCCAGGTCAGCAGGCCGTCGGCGTTGGTCATGGCGATTGCCGGCACGCCCAGCAGTTCCCGCAGGTGCTTGGCCGCCCGCGCCGCGGACTGGCTGGTCAAGCCGACCCGTAGCGGTGGCGCCGCCTGGCTGGCGAGGTGCAATGCCTGGAAGGCGACCCGCTCATCTACCGTGGAAAAGCCGCGGCGCTGGCGCTGCCGGCTGACGGCGGGCACGAGCAGCACCGCCACCAGGAGCAACGCCAGCACCACGACCGCGGTCTGCATGCCTCAGATCGTGGGTGCAACGCGGTCAAGGCGCAAACGCTTGCGGTTCAGCAGTGTTCGAGCCGGACCCCGGCGCCGCGCTGGCAGATTCAACCGGGCCGTTGGATCCGAATGGCCTACTCGCACGAGAGCTGAGGTCCTGCAGTCGAGGAAATCGCTCGACAGCAGGGCGGTTCGTAGTCTGCCGCCCGGATTCTTTCCTGTGTGCGACGTGGATTGCGGACCAAGGTCGTCCGCAAGGGCGTCTACGTTCCCTGCATGGGCTACACATTCCAGGTCGTGATCGACAGCGCCGACCCTCACGTTCTCGCCGACTGGTGGGCGGAAACTCTCGGCTGGCAGGTGGAGGAGCAAGATGCCACGTTCATCAAAAGGATGATCGCGGAGGGGTTCGCCACGGACGCCGAAACCACCGAGCATCAGGGCGCACTGGTCTGGCGGGAGGGTGCGGCGATCCATCCCGACGAGGAGCAGTCCCCGGATCGCCGGCGGATCTTGTTCCAGCAGGTACCGGAAGGCAAGACGGTGAAGAACCGCTTGCATCTGGACCTCAGGCTCGGCGGCGATGATCCGGAGACGGTACGGGCGCGGCTGCAAGCACGCGGAGCCACGGTGCTGCACAGCGGCCGGCAGGGACCGCACACCTGGGTCACTCTGGCTGATCCTGAAGGCAACGAATTCTGCGTCTGACTCTGTCCGAACGCGTCGAACTGAACTTTCTTGTCACGCCATGTCGAGGATCGCGCCGTGTCTCCGTCCTCGTGGTGAAAGGACGCAATGGGCGTCCGTAGCTGGAGGAGATGGCGATGAGCAAGATCGTGCTTGGGATGTCGGTGTCCTTGGATGGGATCGCCGGGGGACGCAACGAGGAGGAGTTCTGGCCCGTCCACAGCGCTGTGCTGGGCTGGTTGTTCGACTTGGCCAGCTGGCGGGCCTTGCAGGGCATGGACGGTGGGCGGGACGGTGTGGACTCCCGGCTGTGGCAGGTCCAGTTCGAGCAGTTCGGCGCCCAGGTCGTGGGGCGGTCGATGTTCGACTACGGCGTGGAGGCGTGAGGCGAGACCCCGCCGTTCCATGCACCCGTGTTCGTGAACACCACCCGCACCGGCGAGCCGATCGACAAGCTCGGCGGGACGTCGTACACCTTCATCACCGACGGGATCGAGGCGGCGGTCGCAGCTGCCCGGGAGGCCGCGGGTGACGCAGACGTGCTCATCGCCGGGGGCATCCGCACCGCACAGCTGGCACTGCGGGCCGGCGTCGTCGATGAGCTCGCGCTGCACGTAGCGCCGGTTGTGCTCCAAGCGGGGGCGCGGCTGCTCGACGGCGAGGCGACCGGAGAGCTGCAGCTGCGCTGCACCGAGGCCGTGCCGGGTGAGGGTGCGGTGCACCTGCGCTACGACGTCCTGCGCTGAGCGCCAACCCCCGTCGGGTGTTGATCCATCCGGGCGGCGATTCGGGCCTCCTGCTCGAGCAGGTAGCTGCGCTCGGTCTCGTTGCTCGAGCGGGCGGCGGCTTCGGTGTAGTCCTCGCGGGCCCCACCGAGGTCGCCGACCCGCTCGCTCAGGTGCGCGCGTACGGCGTGCAGGCGATGCTGGCGCGCCAGCCGCGGGTCAGCGGCCAAACCGTCGAGGACCTCCAGCGCCGCTGACGCGCCATGCACCTCGGCGACCGCGACGACACGGTTGAGTGCGACGACCGGAGAGGGCTCGACCCGGTACAGCAGGTCGTACAGGGCCAGCACTTAAGGCCAGTCCGTGCTCGCGGCGTCAGACGCGCCCGCGTGGACGGCAGCGATCGCGGCCTGCAGCTGGTAGGAGCCGAGGGGGCCGGCTGCCAGCGCCTTCTCGACCAGGGCGACACCCGCTGCGATGAGGTCCTGGTCCCAGGCCCGGCGGTCTTGTTCGGCCAGCGGGACGAGCGCACCGGTTCTGGTGGATCGGGCCGCTCCGCGGGCGGTCGACAGCAACATCAGCGCGAGCAGCCCACAGACCTCGTCGTCGTCGGGCAGCGCCTGGTGGACCAGGCGGGTCAACGCCACAAGCCGTGCTCGAGCCATTTAGGTGCGTCCTTGGCACGGATCCCGACTGGCAGTTGACTCCTTCGATCACTTCGGCGGCAGCGACCTCGCGTAGCCGACACCTTGCTCGACCCAACCCGTGAGCTCGTCGTCGGTCGCGGCCGCGTCGATGTCGATCCGCAGCCAGCCCTGCATCTCGCGTCCGCGCATGACGAATCGATCAGCACGTGGATCGACGAGCAGGGTGTCTGTCTGAATCGGATCGACGCGCAGCAGCAGGCCTCCCTGACGGCTGGCGCTGACGGCCATGTGCCCAGCCACCATGAAGGCCAGGCCGCCGAACATGGGCTTCTCGACGACTTCTGGCTCACCGGCCAGAATCTCGCGCAGCCGATCAGCCAGTTCGACGTCGTACGCCATGACGGCAGTATCCCGGAAGCAGCAGAAGTCTGGGCGGGGCCACGTGTCCGGCGGCTGCGGATCCGCGGCCCCGATGTGCGGTCAGTTACCGTTCCGGTGACAATGGTGCCACCGTCCCATCGCTCGTCCACCAAGGAGAACCGTGTCCACTGACGCAATCGTGCTTCTCAAAGCCGACCACAAGGAGGTCAAGGCGCTGTTCCGGCGGTTCGAGAAGGCCGGTAAGGGGGCGAGAAAGGAGAAGGGCGAGCTCGTCACGAAGATGATCGAGTTGCTCACGGTCCACACATACTTGGAGAACGAGCTCATATACCCGGAGGTCCGCCGACTCCTGCCGGACCTGGAGGACGACATCCTCGAGTCCTACGAGGAGCACCACGTGGCCGATGTGCTGTTGGGCGAACTCGCAGCCCTTTCTCCTGATGCGGAACGGTTCGACGCCAAGACGACTGTGCTCATCGAGAGCGTCACCCATCACATCGAAGAGGAAGAAGAGGAGTGGTTCCCCCAGGTTCGTGCCGGCCTGGGCCGCAAACAGCTGTCCGAACTCGGCGAGCGGATGCTGCAGATGAAGAAGAAGGCGCCACGCAGCCCGGCACAGCCAAGTGCGCTGAAGAAGACCGTCGACGCGGTGCTCAGCTAGCGCCGTCCCAGAGGTGCGGTGGCGCTCCGCGTCTAGGACGGCGCCTGCGTCGGTTGGAGTCGAGACTGCAGGCTGGTGATCATCATGTCGACGCCTTGGCGAAGGTGGCTGGTTCCGTCATAGCCGGACAGTTCTGAGGCCAGTTCGCGTAGCTGGGGGAATTGCCGGCGGGGCAGCCGGTGTAAGGCGAGTCGCAGCAAATCCTCGGACTCGACGCGGTCCTCGACTGTTTCCTGCAGCTCTCCGAGGGCGTGCCCGTGCAGAAACCCGAAAAACAGCCGGTAGGAGTGCAATGCGTCGCTGGCGGTGAATCCGGCGCGCGTGAGCAATTCGAGGAAGTCCTCGAGCAGGCGGAGGGTACCGGCCGGGCGGAGTCCGAGCGGGGTTGCCTTTGGCAGGGTGACCAACAGCGACACCACGTGCGGGTGCGCGAGGACGAGGTTCTGGTAGTCCGCGGCCAGGCCGCGCAGCTCCTGACGCCAGTCAGCGGCAGCGGGATTGATGCTGAGCTTGTTGAGGACCAGTTCAACCACGCCGTCCAGCAGCGCCGCCTTGTTGTGGGCGTACCGGTACAGCGACATCGCCTTCCGATCGAGGACCTCGGCCACCCGACGCATAGACAGCGATTCCAGGCCTTCGGCATCGAGGATTTCCAGGGCTGCTGTTCGTACCCGCTCGGTAGAGAGAGCGGCCGAAGCTGGGGAACCGTCGGCCCGAGTGTGCCCGCGGCCCGCCATCGCTACCCCCAGCCATCGAGACTTTCACGACTTGCCTTGAGTCATCTGTACTCTATACGCTTACGGTGTACGCGGACGCAGTAAGTCCGGTAGCAGCGCGTTCGCAATCCGTTGCCTCGCTCGAGGGGACGTATCAGGGTGGCAACCGAGACCCGGTGAGCTGCTGCAAATTTTGGGGGATCATGACTGCGTCGCGGGGCTCACACACAGGCGCAGAGACAGAACGCGTCCGAGCCAACTTGACCGGCGCCTACATCACGATCGTCGGTGTGGCCCTTGTCGTTATCTCAGTCTTTCTTGACTGGGCCAGCAGCGACGAGGACAACGCGAGTTACAGCGGCTACGAGGCAGACAGCTTGGTGCCGTTCTCTGCATACCTCGGCATCGGCTTCGCCGTCGCGCTGATGTACGCCGGCAGGCGTGCCTACCGCCAGCAGCACCGAGGCTTGTCCCTCGCCTCGATGGCAGTCGGCCTCGCAGTGACCATCTACGCCCTTTCCTGGCTCTTCGACATTCCCGGAGCTTTTGGACAGCAAGCCGGCTTCGCCTCCGAGATCGGCGTCTACGTCGGGCTGGTCGGCGCGGTTGTCTGGGCCATCGGCTCGGGCCTGTTGGCCAAGGAGCCCGAGGGTGATCCCGAGCACGACCGGGTGCACCACAACAACAGCCGCGGCCCCGACGATGACAGTGGATCAGGGAGTTCCGGGCGCTGACACACTTGCGTTGACCTCTAGGGCGCGCCGCGCGAGCAACCAGCCGGCGCGCCCCAACCAACTCGTGTGCCTGGAGGCTCGCGGAATGACTGCTGTGACTGTCGCCGAACCACTCGCCCGGAAGGGCAGTGACTATGCAGCCCTTGCTCGCCAGGTGCGTGCCGCCGGCCTGCTTGACCGTCGTCCTCGCTCCCATGCCGTCCGGATCGGGGTCACCCTTGCTTTCTACGCCGGCGCCTGTGCAGCTGTGGCGTGGGTGGGTGACTCCTGGGTCCAGATGGTCGTTGCCGTTCTGCTTGGGGTCGCGTTCACCCAGATCGGGTTCTTGGGTCATGACAGTGGGCATCAGCAGATGTTCACCAGCCGCCGAGCCAATGATCTTTTCGGCCGGCTCCTAGGGAATCTGCTGATCGGGTTGAGCTATGGCTGGTGGGTCGGCAAGCACAATCGGCACCACGCCAATCCCAACAAGGAGGATCACGACCCCGACATAGGCGAGGGTGTACTGGCCTTCACCACCGCGCAAATAGCGGCCCGAACCGGCCGTCTCGGCCAAGTCATCGCCCGCCGGCAGGCCTGGCTGTTCTTCCCGCTACTGACGCTTGAGGGTTTCAACTTGCACGTCGCCAGCGTGCTGTCGCTGCGAGCCGGGGCCGAGCGCAGCTCTCGCGGGGGCAGCCGCGCCGCGGAAGCGTTCCTGCTCACCGTGCACCTCGCTGTCTACCTGGCTGGGTTGCTGTTGGTGATGTCCCCGGCGAAAGCGTTGGTCTTCATCGCGATCCATCAGGGCGTGTGGGGTCTGTACATGGGCTGCTCGTTCGCTCCCAACCACAAAGGCATGCCCGTCATCGGCGCGGACGAAGACATCGACTATCTGCGCCGGCAGGTCGTGACTTCTCGCAACGTGCGCGGCGGAGTCTTCACCGATCTCCTACTCGGTGGCCTGAACTATCAGATCGAGCATCACCTGTTCCCGAGCATGCCCCGAACCTCACTGCGCCACGCCCAGCGCCTGGTCCGTCCCTATTGCGCGGGCCTGGACATCCCCTACTGCGAAACCTCGCTCCTCAACTCCTATACCGCCGCGATCCGCCACCTGAACATCCTCGGGGCACCGCTACGCACCCGAGCCCTGCGGCCACACCCGGCTCGGCCAACTGGAACCTCAATCCCCGGGACTTGACGTGAACTCACAAGGCGACCACTCCGATAACGAACCGGGAGGCTGACCGGACATGGCCACTGTCGACTGCTACATCGCGGCCGCCCCGCCGCAAGTCTTTGCCACGCTCGGCAACGGCTGGTACTACAGCAACTGGGTAGTGGGCACCTCGCACGTTCGGGCCGTCGACGAGAACTGGCCGGCCGTCGGCAGCCGGATCTACCACGCCGCGGGCGTGTGGCCGCTGGTGGCGCGGGACGAGACCGTCGTCGAGGAGGTCGAACCCGATCGGCTGCTTGTGCTGACCGCACGAGGGCGCCCAATCGGGCAGGCCCGTGTCGTCATCGAACTCGCCGCCGAACATGACGGCACCCGGGTCACGATGCACGAAACCCCGACAGCCGGACCCGGCCGGTGGCTCCACAACCGGGCGACGGATTCGCTGCTGACACGCCGCAACACCGAATCGCTGGCTCGTCTCAGCGCCCTTGCCGAAC
>JACCXW010000379.1 GCA_013696785.1 Geodermatophilaceae bacterium
TCACGGTACCGTGATCATTTCGCCTCAACCGCGCTGTCTTCGCCGCGGTTGAGGACTACACGCCGCGGTTGACTGGCAGGCCGACACCCGGTGGCGGGACTACCCTGATTCCGTGGCCTTGGCGGCGGTTGATGTCGAGCGGACAGCGGAGATCACCGCGTCGGAAGCGTCGCTGCGGCGGTTCCTGCACGGCCTCCCGGGAGTTGACCAGGTCGGTGCCGAGGCGCGGGTAGCTGCGTTGTCGACGCGATCGATCAAGACCAGCGCCAAGGCGTGGGCCATCGACGTGGCGATCTCGATGATCGACCTCACTACGCTGGAGGGCCAGGACACACCAGGGAAGGTCCGAGCCCTGTGTGCAAAGGCGCTGCGGCCGGACCCCACCGACCCGACGACGCCACAGGTGGCCGCGGTGTGCGTCTATCCCGACCTGGTCTCTGTTGCAGTCGAGCAGCTCCGGGGCAGCGGAGTGCGCGTGGCCAGCGTGGCCACGGCATTCCCGAGCGGCCGAGCGAGCCTGTCGGTGAAGCTGGCCGACGTTCGTGACGCCGTGACGGCCGGCGCCGACGAGGTCGACATGGTGATCGACCGCGGCGCCTTCCTCGCCGGGCGATACGCCGAGGTGTTCGACCAGATCGTCGCCGTCAAGGAGGCTTGTGGTCCGGCGCACCTCAAGGTGATCCTCGAGACCGGGGAGCTGGTGACCTACGACAACGTGCGCCGAGCGTCGTGGCTCGCGATGCTCGCCGACGCGGACTTCATCAAGACCTCCACCGGAAAGATCGCGCCGGCCGCAACCCTCGCGGTGACCATGGTCCTGCTCGAGGCGGTGCGCGACTTCCGCGACAGCACAGGACGGCAGGTCGGCGTCAAGCCCGCTGGCGGCATCCGCACGAGCAAGGACGCGATCAAGCATCTCGTCGTCGTCAACGAGACCGCCGGCGACGACTGGCTCGACCCCGACTGGTTCCGCATCGGAGCATCCAGCCTGCTCAATGACCTGCTGATGCAACGCAGCAAGCTGACCACCGGCCGTTACAGCGGCCCCGACTACTTCACCCTGGACTAGGACCGTCGTGGCTGGCACCAAGTTCGACTACGCCCCGGCACCGGAGTCGCGTGCGGTCGTCGACCTCAAGCCGTCGTACGGCCTGTTCATCGGCGGTGACTTCGTCGAGCCGGCGGACGGCGCGACGTTCAAGACGATCAGTCCGGCGTCGGAGGAGGTGCTCGCGGAGGTCGGCGAGGCGGGGCCTGTCGATGTCGATCGTGCGGTGGCCGCTGCTCGCCGCGCCTACACCCGGACGTGGTCGAAGCTTCCGGGCAGCGAGCGCGGCAAGTACCTCTACCGCATCGCTCGGATCGTGCAGGAGCGCGCCCGCGAGCTCGCCGTGCTCGAGTCGCTCGACAACGGCAAGCCGATCCGCGAGTCGCGCGACGTCGACATCCCGTTGGTGGCGGCCTGGTTCTTCCACTACGCCGGGTGGGCGGACAAGCTCGACTACGCCGGCTTCGGCCCGTTGCCCCGGCCGCTCGGCGTCGCCGCCCAGGTGATCCCGTGGAACTTCCCGCTGCTCATGGTGGCGTGGAAGATTGCGCCGGCACTCGCCTGCGGGAACACCGTGGTGCTCAAGCCCGCCGAGACCACGCCGCTGACTGCACTGCTGTTCGCCGAGATCTGCCAACAGGCCGAGCTGCCTCCCGGCGTCGTCAACATCCTCACCGGCGCAGGCGACACCGGGCGAGCGCTGGTCGAGCACTCCGGCGTCGACAAGGTCGCGTTCACCGGCTCCACCGAGGTCGGCAAGATGATCGCCCGCGCCACTGCTGGCACCCGCAAGAACGTCACCCTGGAGCTGGGCGGGAAGGCGGCCAACGTCGTGTTCGACGACGCGCCCATCGACCAGGCGGTCGAGGGGATCGTCAACGGCATCTTCTTCAACCAGGGACACGTGTGCTGCGCTGGGTCGCGGTTGCTCGTGCAGGAGAGCGCGTACGACGAGGTGCTCGGCTCGCTCAAGCGGCGGCTCGGCACGCTGCGTGTCGGCGACCCGCTCGACAAGAACACCGACATCGGCGCCATCAACTCGGCGGAGCAGCTCGCCCGGATCCGCGAGCTCTCCGAGGTGGGCGAGGCCGAAGGTGCGCAACGCTGGTCGCCGGCGTGCGATCTGCCGGACAAGGGCTTCTGGTTCGCGCCGACTGTCTTCACAGGCGTCTCGCAGGCCCACCGCATCGCCCGCGAGGAGATCTTCGGACCGGTGCTGTCGGTGTTGACGTTCCGCACCCCGCAGGAGGCCGTCGAGAAGGCGAACAACACTCCGTTCGGTTTGTCCGCCGGGGTATGGACCGAGAAGGGCTCGCGCATCCTGTGGATGGCCGACCAGCTGCGCGCCGGCGTGGTGTGGGCCAACACGTTCAACCGGTTCGACCCCGCGTCGCCCTTCGGTGGCTACAAGGAGTCCGGCTACGGCCGTGAGGGCGGACGCCATGGTCTGGAGGCCTACCTTGCCCGCTGACGGCCGCGTCAAGGTACGCAAGACCTACAAGCTGTATCTCGGTGGCGCCTTTCCCCGCTCGGAGTCGGGACGTTCGTATGTCGTGTCCGACGCCAAGGGGCGGTTCCTGGCCAACGCCGCCTACGCCTCCCGCAAGGA
>JACCXW010000394.1 GCA_013696785.1 Geodermatophilaceae bacterium
GCCGCTCGGTTGCGCGCAGCCGATCCACGACCGCGCCATCCGTCACCCTCGCGTACTCGAACACGTGTTCGACACTACCGACAGACCGGTCCTGTCAACCCCCCGCGCACACATCTGTGGACAACACCTCACGGTCGTCCCGGTCGGGGATCCGCTCGGCGGGCATGCACGCTCACCGGCCGCACGGCTTGTCCGGGCGCGGATACTGACGGCATGCCAGCCAGACGCGAGTCCGCGAAATCCAGGCTCGTCTATCTGGCCGTGGCGGTCGTGCTCATCGGGGGCATGGTTGCGTTCGGCCTGATGTCGCTGTTCGAGCTCACCGTCGGGGTCGCCGTCGGCTGGACGGTCGTGCTCGCAGTGGCGCTCCTGCTGCTGCTCGCCGTCCTGGTCGGGTAGTGGCAATCAGGCATCCGGCCACGTCCACTGGAAGCCGACCAGCCCCCCTGGTTTCAAGACGTTGAAGATCATGGAGGCGCTGTGCTCCGCATCCAGCCGGGTGACAGCCTCCGTCAGCGGCGGCGCGTCGAGCGACGGCCACACGCAGTGGCACACCTCCGTGGGCAGGCAGCTGGGGTCGAAGTGCACGCGGATCTCCACATAGGCGTGCGGGTCACTGCCCCCGGATCGACGGAACTCCGGCGGTGGGTCCTCGGTGTAGTGGAAGTAGGTGGTGTAGGCGAGGTCGCGCTGCTCACCTAGCTGAGCCGGTTGGTCGAGGATGATCGACTGCCCCCAGATACAGTCGCTGATCTTCGTGATCTCGCCGCTGGCCAGACCACCGTGCTCGACCGTGACAGCCACGCAATCGGCGTCGAACCGCAGCATGATCTGCCGCAGATCGTCGATGTCGGCTTGCACCGTCTGGGTGGTGCGATGCAACGACGGCCGGCGGTCGGCTCCGACGTAGTGGTCCTCGAGCACCCAGACCGAGTGGTACTCACGCGGCGGAACGTCGACCCCGGGCTGCGCAAACTGATCCCTGGGATCAGCGGCCCGCCCCTCGGGGGACTCCAACAGCGCGACGAGCTGCCCGCGGTGTCCGGCCGTCACGGCGAACGCCTCGCAGATCAGCTCCAGCGACTCGCGGTCCAGCGTCATCTCATCCTCGTACTTGGAGCTGTCGAGGGAGCGGTCCAACCAGTCCTTCTTCGTACGAGGCCAGCCCTGCTCCTCGATGTCGTCGAGCTGCTGCACGTCGACCAGGTGAGCCGCGACTACCCGCCCGACTGCGGCCCTGTTGAGCGGGTGCCCCCGCCGAGGTGTCGTTCCGAGCGGCGCCCAGCGGGCGCGGTAGGGGAGGTCAGGATCGGCCAGCAGGCGGCACAGTGCCGCGGCCGCGTCTCGACGCCCCATGACTCTCCGTCCGCCGGCCGGAGACATTTCGCGACAAATGCATACGTAGCCTGACCATGTCCCCGAGTCGATGCCCTGCTGGGTGGCAGGCCAACAACGGACCACATTGGATCACGACTTCGGGATTCACGCTCAGCGCCGCTCCGGCCCCATCCTTGCGGGCCGCCATGAGCGCCCCTCCCAAGGGGCCCTGGGCCGGCGTCGCGTCGGGGGCGGCGCCGGTCCGCACAACACGAACTAGACGTCGATCAGCAGTCGGCCGCCGACGACCGCCAGCGTCACGGTGACGGCCACGAAGATCGCCACCCAGATGAGCGCCGGTACGCCGGTCAGCCGGGCGAGCTGGTCGGCATCGGACGTGCGCGTGCGGGTGCTCCGACGGGCTCTGGTCAGCTCGAGTACCGGGCGGATCCCGCCGAGCAGCAGGAACCAGGTCAGCAGGTACCCGAAAAGGGCCTGCACGTCCGACGGCGCCCAGTACGACACGGCGAGCACGATGCCGCCGGTGACGAGGAGCAGGCCGAGACCGAAGAAGTTTCGGATCTGCACCAGCACCCCGGCGAGGAGCAGCAACGTCCCCCAGAGCATCGCGCCGACCCGGCCAGAGGCGAGTGTCGCCGCGGCGGCTACGCCGAGTGCCGATGGCGTCAGGTAGCCGACCAGCAGAGTCAGGATCATTCCGACCCCGGCCGGTCGGCCGACCGAGAGGCTCAGCCCCGAGGTGTCGGAGTGCAACCGGATGCCGGCCAGCCGGCGGCCGGTGAGCAGCGCCGTCAGAGCGTGCCCGCCTTCGTGCGCGATCGTCAGTAGATGCCTTGTCCGCGGCCACACATCGGGCAGCAGGACACCGGCGGCGGCAATGACCGCAGCAGCGACGATCGCTTCGATTGGCGGCATCGGCTGCGCAGTCAGCACCGCGTCCAGCCATGCCGGTGCGGTGCCGAGGTCGCCGTTCACCGTCACCACCGTATGCGCAGCCCTCCACGCGGCGGCCCCCTCTGCGGGTGGTGACGGGGGTCGGCAGCCACGCGACCCTCAGCCCGCCGGGCCGATCGGCTGGGCCGCAGACGGAGGTGCCATGCACGATCTTCTCGACGGGCAACCGGTCGCCATACTGCCGGGCGACATCGCCAAGACATGTCCACGCGGGTGTGCGGACCACGGCGTCGACCGTCTGATTACCCTGGCGTCGGTCGTCACGCTCGTGCGTACGGTGGTCTGCGTCGCGCTCGGCTTGGCCGGCATCGTCAACTCGGACGGCCGGCTGCTCCTGCTGGCACTCGTCGTGCACTGGGTGGGCGACGTCGCCGACGGAGCGGTCGCGCGGCACCGCGACGAGGAGACCCTGACCGGCGCGGTGCTGGACATCTGTGCCGACCGGCTGTGTGTCGCCGTGGTGTACGTCGGCTTCGTCGTCGGACACCCGGAGTTCGCGGCGGCGCTGGGCGTGTACCTCGTCGAGTTCATGCTGGTGGACGCGGTGCTGTCCCTGGCGTTCCTCCGCTGGCCGATCGCCGGGCCGAACTACTTCGGCCGCGTGGACCGGCTGGTGTGGCTGCTGAACTGGTGGCCGCCGGCGAAATTCTTCAACTCCGCCGTACCGGCGCTGCTTTGTGTCTGGTTCGGTTCTCCCGGGCTGGGCCTCGTCGTCGCGGTAGCGCTCCTCACGCTGAAGTCGGCATGCCTGGTGCGCGTCGTTCACGTGCTCGGCGCCCGCGGCGAGCATTGCCCGGACCACCCACTGCAACACCGCCCGGAACACCGCCCATGAGCGTGCTGGCGCTGCTCACCGTCGCGTTCGTCTCCGCGCTGGTGCCGGTCGTCAACCTCGAGGTGTACCTCGGTGGCATGGCCCTGCTGGGTGTGTCGGGTAGCTGGTGGGAGGTGACAGGGTTCGCCGCCGTCGCCGCGGTCGGGCAGCTCGCTGGGAAGACGCTGTTCTATCTCGCCGGTCGCGGGGCGCTCAGCCTGCCGCGGCGGATCCGAGTCCCGGCGGCGAGTACCGCAGAGAGCCCGCGCCGGGCCCGGGTCGCCGCCCGGATGTCACGTTGGCAAGGACGTCTGCAAAAACGGCCGTGGCTGGCCGCCGGTCTGGTTGGCACGAGCGCATCGGTGGGCCTGCCCCGTTCGCTCTGGTCAGCGTGGCGGCAGGCTCGCTGCGCATTCCGCTGCCCGTCTTCGTCCTCGCCGGCCTGGCCGGGCGCTGGGTGCGGTTCGTCGCCGTACTCGCCCTTGTGCAGGCCTCCGCCGGCTGAGCGGTTTGACACCGTCACGCATGCGCCGTACGAACGGTTCATGGCTTCCATTGCAGGACATGTCGACTCAACCCAGATCTACGTCGGGGGTCGCTGGATCCCTTCGGCAGGCACGGAGTTGATCGACGTCGTCAACCCATACACCGAACAGGTCATCGCACAGGTGCCGGCCGGTGCCGCCGCCGATGTCGATGCCGCGGTGGCCGCGGCCCGCGATGCATTGCCCGGCTGGTCGCAGACCGCGGTGAGCGAGCGGGCTGTGTACCTGTCGAAGATCGCCGACGTCCTGGTGGACCGCACGGACGCGCTGGCCGAGGTCGTGTCGCAGGAGATGGGCTCGCCGCTGCGGATCGCCAAGCTCGTGCAGATCGGTACGCCGATCGGGACGCTCAAGACATACGCCAAACTGGCCGAGAGCTACGAATGGGAGACCGAGGTCGGCAACTCGTTGATCGTCCGCGAGCCGATCGGGGTCGTCGGCGCGATCACGCCGTGGAACTACCCGCTGCATCAGGTGGTCGCAAAGGTCGCTCCCGCACTGCTGGCCGGTTGCACCGTCGTGCTCAAGCCGAGTGAGATCGCGCCGCTGATCGCCTACGAGTTCGCCGCCATCCTCGACGAGGTGGGGCTGCCGCCGGGAGTCTTCAACCTCGTGTCGGGCACCGGTCCGGTCGTCGGCGAGGCGATGGCCGCCCATCCGGAGATCGACATGATCTCCTTCACCGGCTCCGCACGCGCCGGCAAGCGGATCACGCAGCTGGCGGCGGAGACGATCAAACGGGTCGCGCTGGAACTCGGCGGCAAGTCCGCCAGCATCGTGCTGTCGGACCTGGACGACGAAGCGTTCGCCAAGGCCGTGAAAGCCACCGTGTCGCAGTGCTTCACCAACGCCGGCCAGCGGTGTACGGCGTTCAGCCGGCTGCTCGTCCCGGCCGAGCGGTACGACGAGGCGCTGGCGGCTGCCGCGAAGACAGCGCAGGGACACGCGGCCGGCGACCCGATGGACGAGGGCACGAAGCTCGGGCCGCTGGTCAGCGAGGCGCAGCGCGAACGCGTGCGCGGCTTCATTGCCCGCGCGCAGGACAACGGAGCACGGCTCGTGACTGGCGGCACCGACGTCCCGCCCGGTCTGGACGGCGGGTACTTCGTCGCGCCGACGGTGCTCGCCGATGTGGCCGAGGACTCCGAGCTGGCGCAGAACGAGGTGTTCGGCCCCGTCATCGCCGTCCTGCCGTACGTCGATGTCGACGACGCGGTCCGGATCGCGAACGGCACGTCGTACGGGCTTGCCGCGGGGGTATTCGGAGCAGACGCAGACGCCGCGCTGGCGGTCGCC
The DNA here is from genome assembly GCA_013696785.1 of Geodermatophilaceae bacterium. GTDB lineage: Bacteria > Actinomycetota > Actinomycetes > Mycobacteriales > Geodermatophilaceae > JACCTY01. The sequence continues at coordinate 4,948 of JACCXW010000394.1, forward strand.
CGGCGGTTGCGCGCCGGACAGGTCGACGTCAACGGCGGCCGGTGGAACTTCATGGCTCCCTTCGGGGGCTACAAGCAGTCGGGCAACGGCCGGGAGCTCGGGGTGGCGGGGCTCGAGGAGTTCCTGGAAACCAAAGCACTCCAGCGGTGAGCGCGGCTGCCGGACAGCGTCAGGCGGGAGCCGGCTCCGCAGCGCGCCACGGTGCCCGCCACGATCCACGTGTCACCGCTACCCAGGATTCGCCGCACGGTGTAATCGACGCCGGCTGGATACTGTGTGCGCCACTCGAGGAAGTTCTGCTTCCCGACGGTCCGCTCGCCCGATTGCGGGAACTCCAGTACGGCGTCATCGGCGTACATCCGGCCGTATGGTGTCCGTTTGTGTGAGGTCACCGCATGGGAGGCGAATGCATGAC
>JACCXW010000450.1 GCA_013696785.1 Geodermatophilaceae bacterium
GCCCATGAAGAAGAGCAGGTACAGCGCCATCACCCGGCCGCGCATCGTGGCGTCGGTGCCTAGTTGCACGGAGGAGTTCGCCGCGATGATGAACGTCAGCGCGGCCGCGCCGGTCGGGACGAGCAGGATCGCGAAGCTGGCGAACGTCGGCATCACCCCGGCGATCATCTCCAGTACGCCGAAGCCCAGCGCCGCGCCGATCAGCAGCCGCAGCCGTGGCCGTGTTCGCCGGCGGGTGGACAGCAAGGCTCCGGTCAGCGAACCGACGGCGACGCAGCTGCCGAGCAGGCCGAACGCGCTGGCATCCAGTTTGAAGACCTCTCGGGCCATCAGCGCGGTGGTCAGCTGGAAGTTCAAGCCGAACGTTCCGACGATGAACACGAGCACCATCGGCAACAGCAGGTCCGGTCGGGCCCGGACGTAGTGCAATGCCTCGCGCAATTGGCCCTTGCCGCGGGCCAACCGGGCGGACGTGAACAGCTCCTCCGGCCGCATCCGGGCCAGGGCGAGCAATGTGAACGCGAAGCTGGCGGCATTGAGCAGGAACACCGGTCCGGTGCTGAACGCCGCGATCAGCAGGCCGGCCACGCCAGGACCGACGAGGCGGGCGGCGTTGAACGTGGAGGAGTTCAGGCCGACCGCGTTCGCCAGCCGTCCCGGACCGACGAGTTCGGATACGAACGCCTGCCGGATGGGCGTGTCCAGCGCCGTGGCGATGCCGAGACCCGTCGCCAGCACGTAGACATGCCACAGCTCAACGACGTTGACGACGTCGAGCAACCCGAGCCCGAGCGCCAGCAGCCCCATCGCAGCCTGGGTGGCGAACAGCAGCGTCCGCTTGTCATACCGGTCGGCGAGCATCCCGCCGTACATGCCGAAGAAGAGGATGGGTCCGAACTGCAACGCGGTGACCAGGCCGAGCGCCACGCCGCTGTTGTCGGAAAGCTCCAGGACGAGCCAGTCCTGCGCCACCCGCTGCATCCAGGTGCCGGTATTGGAGACGAGACTTCCAGTGGCGAACAGCCGATAGTTGCGCACGCGGAGCGAGGAGAACATGCTCCCCCGCGCTGGGGAACTCAAAAGGTCACGAGGCGACCGATGACCTCACTCGCTGCCTGGAGGATGTCCCGCTCTTCCGGAGTCAACTCCGCCAGCCGCTTCGAAAGCCACGCCTCGCGCATCCGGATCTCCTCCATGAGGAAGTCCTCTGCGGCGGGCGTGAGGCTGACGATGACCTGCCGCCCGTCGGTCGGATGCGGCGTGCGCAGGACGAGGCCTCGCTCCTCCAGTGCGCAGACCACCCGCGTCATGGAGGGCGGCTGAACCTTCTCGTACGCCGCCAGCTCACCCGGGGTCAGGGGGCCCTTTGCGTGGAGGGTGGAGAGCGCGGCCAGGTGCGTGAGGGTCATCGACGTGTCGGCGCGCTGCGAGCGCAGCCGCCGGGACAGGCGCATCACCGCCAGGCGCAGGTCGTGTGCCAGCGCTGGGGGGGTCGCTGTCTTCACCGGCACGATCGTTAGCTTACCTCACGATCTCCTGGGTTGCCATCCGTTTGGGGTGCGTCAGCCCACTCCGAGCAGGTCGCTCACCGGGTCGATCGCGAAGTAGACGACGAACAGCGCCGACGTGACCCAAAGCAGAGGATGGATCTCTCGGGCCCGGCCGGCCGCAGCACGCAGCACCACCCACGAAACGAACCCGGCGCCGATGCCGTTGGCGATCGAGAACGTGAACGGCATGACCGCGATCGTCAGGAACGCCGGCAGCGCCACCGAGAAGTCGGACAGGTCGATCAACCGGATCTGCGTGATCATCAGGGCGCCGACGACGACGAGTGCCGCGGTCGCTGCCTCGAACGGCACGATCTCGACCAGCGGGGTGAAGAAGAGCGCGACCACGAACAGCAGCCCCGTCACGACGCTGGCCAGGCCCGTTCGGGCGCCGTCGCCGACACCGGCCGCCGATTCGATGTACGTCGTGTTGGACGACGAACTCGCCGCTCCACCAGCGGCCGCAGCCAACGAATCGACCAGGAGAACGCGCTGGATTCCCGGCAACTGTCCCTGCTTGTCCAGCAAGCCGCCCTCGGCGCCAACGGCTACGACGGTCCCCATCGTGTCGAAGAAGTCGGTCAGCAGCAGTGTGAACACGAGCAGCAGAGCCGTGACGACGGCCACCCGGTCGAAGCCGCCGAACAGCGAGAAGTTACCGAGCAAACCCAGATCGGGACTGCGAACGACCTCGTCCGGCACTTGTGGTGTGTTGAGCTGCCAGCCGAACCGGGTGACGACACCGTTCGCGTCGGTGGCCGCGGGCCCGATCTCAGCGATCGCCTCGACAATGATCGCAAGCACAGTGGTCGCGACGATGCCGATGAGGATCGCGCCCCTGACCTTCTTGGCGACCAGCACACCCATGAGCAACAGCCCGAGGCAGAAGATGAGCAGCGGCCAGCCGCGGAGCAGTCCGCCGTACCCGAGCTGGACGGGGACCGGGCCGGCATCGCTGCGCCGGACGAAGCCGGCGTCGACGAGGCCGATGAACGCGAGGAACAGTCCGATCCCGACGCCGATCGCTGCCTTGAGCGGCTGCGGGATCGCTCGCATGATCGCCGTGCGGAGCCCGGTCAGGACCAGCAGCGTGATCACCAGACCCTCGAGAACGACCAGCCCCATCGCGTCCGGCCAGGACATCTGGCTGGCGATGCCGAATGCAACGAGTGCGTTGATCCCGAGGCCGGTCGCGATCGCGAAGGGGTACTTGCCGATGACACCCATCAGGATCGTCATGACTGCCGCGACGAGGGCGGTGACAGCTGCTACCTGCGGGATCCCGAGGACGAGCCCATCGGCGTCCGGCGTCGTACCGATGATGAACGGATTGAGTACGACGATGTAGGCCATCGTCATGAACGTGACGACCCCGCCGCGGATCTCGCGGGCCACCGTCGAGCCGCGGCGGCTGATCTCAAAGTACCGGTCCAGGCCGTTTCGTGGCGGTGGCGCGCCGACCGGACCAGCGGAAGTCGTGTTCCCTGGATAGTTCGGAAGAGTCATCGCTCGCCCGCCTCACCACGTCATCGCTCAGGGCTGACGGCAACAGGGTGCCAGAGCTCGCCATCGGCGGTCCGTTGCGACACTCTCGTATCCTCACCGGCATGCCAAGGCCGCTGCGGCCCTCACCCGAGCCGCTCGCCGTGAACGCGACCACCATCATCGTGGCCGGTACGGCGGCATGGTTCATCGCCTTCGTCGTGCTGCTCTTCTTCGCCGGAAGCCTGTCCGACAACGGCGACCTGGTGTGGCTGTGGACCGCGCTCGCCGGCTGGGTACTCGGGCTGGCCGGCCTCTGGATCGCCGTGCGCCAGCAACGCCGCCGCCGCTAATGCGACCAGTCTTGTGGCCGGGAGGGCAGAGGGATGCCTGGCTTGTTCTGGATCAGGGACGGCTCGCGGCGCGTGAGGCCGCTATCCGCTCCTCGCCCCTTCCTGTCGGCAGTGAATGTGACCACCTTCTGCTTGCGATCGCCGACCTGGGCACGAGGGTGTTGTTCCTGCTTGGCGGCGACGATCACTTGTTCACCGCCAAGATCGCGACCGGTGTCATCGCCAGGCAACCAGGTAGGCAGCGGCCGGCGTTGAAGAGGTAGCAGAGCGGAGGTTCGGATGGACGGCGACGACGGCTTCCGCGACTTCGTCGAGTCCCGCTGGGGCGCGCTCGTCGCGACGGCGTATCTCGTGACCGCCGACCGCGGGGTGGCCGAGGATTGTGTCCAGGAGGCGCTAGCCAGGGTGCACCGGCGCTGGCGGGCATTGCAGCGGGAGGGCGATCCCGAGGCATACGCTCGGCGCTCGGTCATCAATGCGGCGCTGTCCTGGCGACGTCGCCGTCGGGTGGCAGAGGTCCCATTGCCATCCGCCGGTGATCCGCCCGCCCCCGCCGACGCCAGTGCCCGCCTCGACGCCGAGCTCATGCGCGCGCTGCGAGCGTTGCCGCCACGGATGCGCGCCGTCGTCGTCCTGCGCTACGTCGAGGACCGCTCGGAGGTCGAGACGGCCGACCTGCTCGGATGCTCGGTCGGCACGGTGAAGAGCACCGGGCACCGGGGCCTGGCCCGTCTACGTCAGTACCTCGAGTCTCTTCCAACCGCCTTGGGCGCCGCAGATGGAGGTCGACCATGACCGACTCACACGCCACCGACCCGCTCGACGCGGGCGTTGCGACCCGGCTGCGCGACCTGGCTGCGTCCGAGGCAGAGTCGACCTCCCCGTGGCCGGGCCTGGACCGAGCGGTCCGCCGCGGTCGACTACGGCGGGCTGCCGCGGGCGGGACGCTGACCGTGCTGTGCGCGGCCATGGCATGGCTGGTCGTTCCCTTCGCCATGGACGGCCTCGACCGGACCGCTCCGATCGCCGGTCCGGTAACGTCGACGAACACACCCACGCAGGAGGAGTCCGAGACGATGTCGGTCGCGGACTACTTCGCCCCGCCGGAACTGTTCCCGGGGCCTACCTGGACCCGATACGGCGAACTGGTCGACGGGCTCGAGATCAACAGCATCGCCGGCCCTGAGCACTGTGACTGGCAGAGCGCGGTGATGATGCATCTGGGCTGGCCGCTCGGCACCGTCTCCACGACCAGTGACGAGATCCGCCAGTTCATCCGTGATCCGCAAGGCGCGATCTCGGCGCAGTTGCAGGCCGGGTTGCGAAGTCCTGATCTTCCCGCCGATGCGGAGGACACCGGCTATCGCCTGGCCGGGCTGCAACTGTGGTTGTCGCCCTCCGATCCGGACGGCGCCTATCTGGTCAGCGCTCTCGACGTGGAGCGGTGGCCACGAGCCGATCCCCTCGTCGCTTGCGGCTGACGGCTTGCACAGCTGGTCGGGCAGACTCACGGTGTGGCGGGCAGAACGAGCGCAGGACTCCTGCTGTACCGGCGCAGTGCCGAGGGGGTCGAGGTTCTGCTGGCGCACATGGGCGGGCCGTTCTGGGAACGCAAGGACGCCGGCGCGTGGTCGCTGCCCAAGGGCGAGTACGAGCCTGGCGACGAGGAGCCGCTGGCCGCGGCGCGGCGCGAGTTCACCGAGGAACTCGGCCTCCCGGCACCCGACGGGGATGTCATCGACCTCGGCACCGTCAAGCAGTCCAGCGGCAAGCAGGTCACAGCATGGGCGGTGGAGGACGACCTCGACCCCACCGCCGTCGTACCGGGGGTCTTCGAGATGGAATGGCCGAAAGGGTCCGGCCAGACCCGCGAGTTCCCGGAGATCGACCGGGTGGCGTGGTTCAGCCTGGACGAGGCTCGGGACAAGCTCGTGACCGGTCAGCGCGCCTTCCTCGACCGGCTGGCCACACTGCTGATGACGTGACTGCGGGGTCTGCCGCCCGTCGATCCGCCGCGAGGGTGGCGATCCCCGCAATGGCGGTGAGCGGATCAGCCCACCGAATCCTCGGCGGCTAGGGCCCGAGCATCGTCGGGACGCTCAAAGGCTTCCGTCAGGGCCGCGCGCAGGTGCCACGCGTCGTGTCGCCAGGCAACCGCCCGGCCGAGAGCGCCGGCCCCGGCCGCGAGGCTCACATGGTCGGCGTCGGCGTCCGGCCACCAGTCCACGGGGCGATCCCCCGCCGTCAGCTCGCCGTGCAGGAGCACGTCGCCGGGTAACGACTCGATGCCGAGCCGCCGCGCGGCCAATGCGGCGCCGGGCACATCCCGCCACGCCGATGTCCGGTGCCATTGCGAGGTCACAGCAGCAGTAGCGAGTTCCGAGGCCAGCGGGAGGTCGAGCAGGTCGGCCACGGCTGCCACCGAGCGCCCAGCAGGCACAACCGCCCACACGTCGCCGGCGGGCAGGGTCACACCGTCCAGCAACGGCAACAGGTACGGCGCATCGAGCAGCACAGCCCTATCGCGAGCAACAACCGCGCCGGTCGTGTCACGCACCGACGGCGGCGGGTCGACGTCGACGCCGTCCAAAGCCGTCGCCACACGGCCGTAGATCCCATCTAGTACGGCGGTCGGAACGGTTCGCTGTGCGTCCCCGAGTCGGGCCAGCAGGTCCAGGGCCGATTCCTCGTCGGCGAGCACGTCGTCCACTGAGGACGGACACTTGAGGATGTCCGGCGCACTCGCCGGTGCCTCGTCGTACAGACCGCTCAGCTCGAGCGATCCGTTGTGACGCAGGCGATCCGGGCGCTGGCCGTCGAGCACGGGATGCGTCGAGAGCCACCACGTCGTGTACGCCGGCACCGTGGTCGACTGACCGCCGGGAAGGCCGATCCTGAGCGGGTCGAACACAGCTCGCGGCAAACCTGCGAGGAGTGCGAGGGCCTCCGGCCACCTATCGGCCCTGACCCGCTCCAGATCGCGGACTCCGAGTACGGCGCCGAGGACAGGCGGCATGTCCAGCGGCGGCAGCCGGTCCTGGATCGCGTCGTACCAATCCTCGACGGCATCCAGGTCGAGATCCGCACCGAACTCGACATCGTCCACGCGTAGTACCGAGAACGTCGACAGCACACCGACAGCCTCCAGCGCCGGCCTCTCCCAGCGCCGGGCAGCGGCCGGGTCGACAACACCCAGCGAGTCGTCGACCAGTACGTCGGCCAGCGACGAGCCGGCCAGCATCAACTCGCCGGCCGCACTCCATCCGCCCACGGCGTCCGGCAGCGCCAGGTCTGCCAGCCACGGGTGATCGTCGGTGGTCGCGCCCGCCGCCCTGACCAGCGCGAGCACGCCAGTGGCGATCGGCCCCGGATCCTCCTCGTCCAAGGACTCCTCGACCGCGGCTCGCACGGTCGGATCGAGTAGTACCGCGGCAGCGGTGGCAGGTCGGGCACCGAGCCGTTCGAGCAGCGGATGCACGGCGGCCGGATCGACGAGTCGGAGTCCGAGCCCGGACAGCTCGGCGGTGGGAAGCGCCGCGTCGGGCAGCAGCAGTCCGCGAGCGCCGTACGCCATCCGGCCGTCGGCAAGTGGCACGGGCAACGCGGCTAGTGCTTCACGGTCCTCCAGGGTGCCGAGCTCGGCCAACGCCGCATAGACGGCCGTCCACCAATCCGCTTGCCTGTCCACAGTGGACAGAAGCGCGACGACGTCGGCTACGGACAACCGCTGAATGCCGAGCGAGTCGAGCACCGCACCATCCCGGCGCACGGACCACGAGGCGGGCAGCAATCCGGGGACCACCCCGACAAGTGCTTCGACAAGCCCGTCGGACACGGGATCGAGCGCCGCAGCCCGTTCCGGGGGGACCCGCGCCCCGGCGGCGGTCGGCAGCCAGGTCGTCCGCCGCAGTTCGGTCAGGATGGCTCCGCACAGCGCCGCGTCCAGCTCCGCGGCTGCGAAACCCATGCGCGGGACGAGAGCCAGAACGGCCGGGTCGGGATCGAGCCGGCCGAGCAGCTCGCCGTACGCCGATGCGGCGCCGGCGACCAGATGGTCGGTCAACGGGCCCAAGGCGACATGACGTCGATCCGGTGCCAGCGGGAACGTCGCGATCAGCCGAACCGGCAACGACAGCGGCTCGTCGCTCGGCGTCGGCGCATGGACGACCTGTCGGCCGGGCAGCGGTGCCACCACACCGTCGTCCGCCGGGACCGCCCAGCAGACCGACCAGGCATTGCGCTCGCGTTCTTCCACCGGCCGCCCGGCCAGGACGTCGGCGGGCACGGACCCGGCGGCAGTCCCCAGCCTCCACCGTCGGCTGCGGCCGCCGTCGGTCAACTCGACCTCGTCGGGAGCCACGTCGATCCGGGTGAGCAGCCGGCCATCAACGTCGATCTCGCTCAGACCTGGAAGCGATAGCAGCAGATCCACGCTCAGTTCCGCGAGCTGACGACGTACCGCATCCTCCGCGCCCGCTCGCAGCGGCAGCCGGACCTCCGTGTCGAACCCCTCCGGTGGCCCTCCCGCGCAGCCGAATGGCAGCCGCAGCACCGGCACGGCTCCACCGCGGCGGGTCAGTTCGGCTGCCAGCGCTGGGATCGCCGAGACGAGTTCCTGGGTCCGGGCGCGGCTGAACTCGACGCACCCGGTGGTCGACAGGATCCGGGGACAGTCGCTGACAGCGAGGACAGCCGCGAACCCGACCCCGAACCGGCCCACGGTGGGCTCGTCACGTTTCGCCGAGGCACGCAGTGTCGCCAGTGCCTGGACACCATCCAGGTCAAGCGGGGTCCCGGTGTTCGCAGCGCAAAGTTCGCCCCCGGTGACCCGGAGCCGAAGCCGGCCCGGTCGACCCGCCCGGGCAGCGGCATCGACCGCGTTCTGCGCGAGTTCGATGATCAGTCGGTCCCGGTAGCCGCCGAGGGCCAGGTCCTCCTCGGCGTTTGCATCCTCGCGGAAGCGGGCCGGGGACGCGGCCCAGGAAGCCAGCACCCGCTCGCGGATCGTGGCTGCGCCGAACGGCTCGACGGGCACCGAACCGCTCAGGTCCGCTCGCCGTCGCTGCCGGTCTCGCCCGGGGCGTCATCGCTCCCGATGTCCACCGACGAGCTGTCCCGTGTCAGGTCGACGGGTTCGATCTCGGCGTCGAGGACGTCGTAGCGCTGGGTGTCGTAGCTGATCGCGGTGAGCGCCTCCGGCTCCGGCCCGACGACTGCCTCGGAGTGCCCGCCGCAGCCGTACTGCACCGCGACCACGTGACCGTCACTCGGTGAGTACTCGTTGCCGCAGACTCCGAGCACGGCCCGCAGAGACCCTTCCAGCTGCAGGTAGAAGCCGCAGCTGCCGCACGGTCCGGGGGCCTGCCTGGCCATCGGGCTGAGCGGCCCGGTCGGCCCGTCATGCCAGCGCTCGGCGGCGTCGACCCGGCCCGGTCGCGACATCACCCGGACCCGGCCGAGGCCCAACTCGAGAGCTACGTCGTCCACCGCCGGGTCGCCGCTCGCGACGTACGCCGGAACCAACCGGTCGTCGTCAGGCGCAGTGGGCAGCAGGTCGCCGACCCCTAGATCACCTGCTTGCAGCCGCTCGCTCCACGGCACCCATGGCGGCGGCAGGAGCGCGTGGTCCCCCGGTTGCAGCACGACCTCGTCGATGGTGACCCGGTCGTCGCCGACCAGCCGGGTCACCGTCACCGTCCAGCACCATCCCGCGTACGCAGCGGCGGTGCAGTCGAAGAGGTGGTCGGCGACCGGCGCCGAGGCGTCCGGCTCGGACACCCCCAAGCAGCCTCGGTAGGCACCGACCTGGTCGGGCGAGGACTCCTGCTCGGCGGCGCGGCGGGCAAGATCGACCACCTCGGCGAGGACGGGATCGGGGGCCAGGACGGGCCGCTCGTCGGTCGCGTTCAGATTCACGTGATCATCCTCCCCCATCGTCCGCGTCGCGGGCGAAGTCGGACCCAGCCGGTAGCAGGCGGAGCAGACGAAGCTCACGCCAACGGTCGGTGCCGTGAGGCAGGATGATCCCGTGAGTTCGCCCGGTTCCCGTGGCCCGCTGCCCCCGGGGGGACAGCGGCCTCAGAGCCGCAACAACGGACGCTCGCACGGCCCGGAGGCCACTCAGCCACAGCCCGGACTGCCATTTGACCGCCCACCCCAGGTCGGCCCGGCGCGCGGTCGCCGGCTCGCTCGCCGGCGGGGTCCGCAGACCGACATCATGGTGCCGTCGAAGATCACGGTCACCCGCGTGGCCGCCGCTCTGACTCGGCATCTGACGTCGACCGCCGTACGCCGGATCAACGCGGCCAGCCGTGCGGACGGGGCCGGTGAGTCCGGACTCACCGGTCTGATCTGGACGCACGCGCTCAACGTCGCGGGCGACGCGCTCATCGCCGTGTCTCTGGCCGGAACGCTGTTCTTCGCAGCCGCGGCGGGAGAGCAGCGGACGAACGTCGCGCTCTACCTGGTCGTGACGATGGCGCCGTTCGCGATCGTCGCCCCCATCATCGGCCCGGCGTTGGACCGACTGCAGAAAGGTCGCCGCCTGGCGCTGGCGGCCACGATGGGCGGGCGGGCGATCCTGGCCGCGATCATGGCGGCCAACTTCGACAACTTCGCCCTGTACCCGGCCGCTTTCGGCGCACTGGTTCTGTCCAAGGCGTACGGCGTACTGCGCGGTGCCGTCGTCCCCCGCGTGCTGCCCGGTGAGATGACCTTGGTGACGGCGAACTCGCGGCTGTCCATCTTCGGCCTTCTCACCGGCGGGGTCTCAGCCGGCATCGGCGCCGGAGTCGCCGCGCTGCTGGGCTTCGGCTGGGAGCTGGCGGTGGCCGTTGCGGTGTTCGTGGCCGCGGGTGTCCTTGCGCTTCGGCTGCCGGCGCATGTCGACCACTCCGAGGGCGAGCTCCCGGCCGCCGTATTGACGCCCGGTGCGGCGGGGGCGCTCACCGGCAGGGGCCGGCGCTCCCTCGGCATCCGTGTCATCACCGCCCTGCGTGGGGTCGCCGCTCTGCGCGGACTGGCGGGCTTCCTGACGATCTTCTCGCCGTTCCTGGTGCAGGGCACGGTCGGCGGGGTCGAGGGCACGTTCGCCCTGGGCGCGATCGCCGGCGGCGCAGGGATCGGCAGCTTCATCGGTACCGCCATCGGCGCCCGGATCCGCTTGCCCAAGCCCGACGTCGTCGTACTCGTCCTGACCGGGATCGCCGCGACCGCGTGTCTGATCGCCGCTTTCACCTTCAGCATCCCGACGATGGTGGTGGTCGCCCTCGTCGCGGGTGTCACCAACGCGCTCGGCAAGCACAATCTCGACGCCATCATCCAGCGTGACGTGCCTGAGACCTTGCGCTCGTCGGCGTTCGCTCGCTCGGAGACGCTGCTCCAGATCACCTGGGTGTTCGGCGGTGCGGTCGCAATCTCCTTGCCTCTGATCGGATGGATTGCGTTCACCGTGGCGGCCTCGCTGATAGTCACCGCCGCCACGTTCACCCTCATCGGCAGCAGGATCCGGCCGAGAAAGGCCTCGGCGGCCAGCGGCCAGCCCTCGTGAGACCGGCGCACGGTGCGATCCTGCCGGTGCTCGTACTGCTCCTGACCGGCTGTTCCTCGCAGCCGGCGACGGTGACGGTGAGCGTCGGGACGCAGAGCCAGGAGCTGTCGCCGACGCAGTACTGCCTCGACGGCGAGCCTCGGTTCTATCCCGACGCCGAGCGGCCGGTGGTGCTCCGGGTCGCGCCGGGCGAGCCGATAACGATCGAGGTGTCGGCCGAACTCGCGGAATCGGGCTGGCAGGTGCAGATCTTCGACGAGACGCTGGAAGAGCAGATCGGTCAGGTCCCGGTGGGCAACGAGACGGTCTTCGACGACATCACGACGTCAGACGCGAGGCCCCCGGCGTACTTCCTGGTCGTCGTGCAGGACGCCGGATCGGACTGCGAGGGACTGTCCGGCGCCTGGCCGATCGGTTTCGTCCGCGAGCGCTGACGGCAAAATCAGGCGTCCAGGTCACCCGCGACGGCGCGCAGCACGGTAGCCACCTTGCGGCCGACCTGCCGGTCCGGATAACGACCGCGCCGCAGCGTGTTGGACACATCGTCCAGCAGCTTGATGACGTCCTCGACGATGACGACCATCTCATCGGCGTCCTTGCGCTGCGCGGCGACGGTCGTCTGCACGATGGACGGCAACGGGTCGAGCACCCGCACCGAGAGCGCCTGCTCGCCGCGGCGGCCTTCGGCGACGCCGAACTCGACCCGCTGACCGGGCTTCAGCTCGGTCGTTCCGGACGGCAGCGCGTCCCGGTGCACGAACACGTCGCCACCGTCTTCACGGGAAAGGAAGCCGAAGCCCTTTTCCGCGCTGAACCACTTGACCTTGCCGCTGGGCACAGGAGTCCTCGCATCGCATTCGATAGACCGAAAGAGGCACCTCCGCGCACGCGCGAGGTGCCTCCAGTCCAGATTAGTCCCTTTCGGCCTCAGCCCCCACCGGTAAACCGGAGAGGGCATCGTTCATCGAACCCGAGCGGAACTCGCGAAGCTCGACAGCGTCGAACTCGGCAACCGCGTCGAGGACATCCGGTCGGAGCTGGAGTACGCCGACCAGGTCTGCGCTGACCTCGACCCGGGCCATACCGTGCCCGAGATCGCGCACCCGGAGGTCGCCGACCTGGTGCCCGTCCGCTGTCAAGGCGGTCCGGAGCGCGGCCTCGGCCCGCTCGACCCTGGACAGCAGCGCCGGGGTGATCTGGAGCCCGTAGGCGATCCGACTGGACAGGCAGGCGGCGGCCGGCTTGTCCCACGTCCGCAAACCCCACTCCCGTGACGTGTCACGGATCTGCTGCTTGGTCAGACCGGCGTCTCGCAACGGTGCCTGCGCACCGCGCTCGGCCGCCGCCCGGATGCCGGGACGGAAGCCGGCGATCGCATCGTCGGCGTTCGTGCCTGTCAGTACCACCGCACCCAGATCGGCCGCGATGGGAGTCAGAGTGTCGAGCAGTTCGGCCTTGCAGAAATAGCAGCGGTCACCGCCGTTGGCCCGGTATCCCTCCCGGCTCAACTCGCCCGTGCGAGGAGTCAGGTGACGTACGCCGAGATCGGCCGCGAACTCGCCGGCCGCAGCAAGCTCGGTCATCGGAAGGCTGGGCGAGACCGCAGTCGCCGCCACGACACGACCGGTGCCGAGCGCTCGAACGGCCGCAGCGAGCAGGAACGCCGAGTCCGCCCCGCCGGAGAACGCCACCAGAACCGCGTCGAACTGGGTGAGCCTGCGGCGCAGTGCCCCGACCCGCTGCACTCGCACGCCCCAAGTCACGCCGGTCAGGGTACGGCGGCACAGGTGCCCGCGGCGGCTGGGGCTAGGCTCGGCGGCCGGACGACCGGGACGTGTGGGGGGCAAAGTGATGGCACTGGGACGCCGTACGAAGCGGTTCGTCCTCCGGGCCGGGGCCGCTGCCCTGGTGGTAGCGGTCGGGTTCGCGTTGCCGGCGGGCATCGCGCAGGCAGAGTCCACGCCGGATGCGGCCGGCGCAGCGGCGGGGCCGATCAGCCTGAGCAAGCCGTACTACTTCTTCACCGGCTTGAAGCCGAATTCGGTGGCAACCGCCGACTTCGACGGGGACGGCAACGTCGACATCGTCACCGCTGATGGGCAGTCGCGCGATCTGGGCGTGCTGTTCGGCCAGGGGAGGGGGCGCTTCGCGCGAGCCGAGTTCTTCGAACTCACCGGTTCTCCCTACACCGTCGTCGCTGCCGACTTCGACGGTGACGGTCACCCGGACCTGGCTGCGACGGCGGCCAATTCTGTCGAGGTCCTGATCGGTGACGGTCGTGGCGACTTCTCGACCCCGACGAAATACACCGTCGGCAGTACGCCGATGGATCTGGAGGTCTCCGATTTCGACTCCGACGGCGTACCCGATCTGGTGGCCCTGAACGACTTCGTACCGCAGGCCAGCGACTTGTCCGTACTGCTCGGGAACGGCGACGGCACGTTCGCCTCCGCCGTCTCTTACAGCGTCGGCGAGATCCCCCAGGGCGTCGATGTCGGAGATCTCGACGGGGACGGCGCGGTCGACCTCGTCGTCTCAGAGTTCCGGACGACCTCGGTTCGCGTACTTCTTGGTGACGGCGACGGCGGTTTCGGTGCACCGTCGGCCACGACGGTGCCCGGCACTCCACGGGACGTGGCACTCGGCGACTTCGACGGAGACGGACGGCTGGACGCAGCGGTCACCACAGACGACAGAGAGATCACCGTCCTGCGCGGCGACGGCCGCGGTGGCTTGACCGCGGAGCGGATCTTCCGAGTTGTCCCGGGAACGTACGCACTCGTTGCTGCCGACATGAACGGCGACGGCCTGGACGACTTGGTGTCGAGCGCAGGCTTCGGCTTCCTCGATGGGGGCGACCGCAGCATCACCGTGGTCATCAACGACGGCGGCCGCGGCTTCCTCGACCCCGTGGTCACCAGCGTCAGGGTGCACAACGTGACGGCCCCGGCGGTCGCCGACCTGGACGGCAACGGCACGCTGGACATCGCCTTTGCCGGCGGCAACGGGGACAAGACGCGACAGCGTGGGGCCAGGGCAGGGGTGCTCTTCCAGAAACCCTAGCTACTGCAACAGCGCCAGCGCGAAGTACGGGGCGGATCCCAGCAGCAGGCCTGCGCCGATCGCCGTAATGAAACCCGCGGGACCAGTACGGATCGAGGACAGGAGGAAACCGAAGACGCAGAGCACAGCCCCGAGCGCGGCCGCCCAGACGGCGATGATCGGCGACAGGACCAGGGTCACCGCTGCAACGGCGAGCACCAGGGGGATCGGAGGCGCGGACAGCCGAGGGCCGTGAACCACTCCGGTGAGGCTGGGCCGGCTCACGCCTAGGGGAACTTGGGTGTCTCTCCGATCGCCTGGCCGCATCCCTGAACACCCACGGTGAACGCGAGGAGAGTGTTCTGATTGGTCTGTTTGCCTGACGCCGCCACAACGACCTGATTGGTGGTCGTCCAGGACCCTTCCGAGACGGTCAGCTGCGGCCGTCGTACCTACCACCCCCAGGGTCTCTGATGTCCGCCGGGGACAATGACGAGGTGACCGAGCGCAAGCCTGTGGGCATGAGCGTCGAGACCTGGGTGGACAAGCAGATCCGCGAGGCCCAGGAGCGCGGCGAATTCGACAACCTGCCGGGTGCGGGCAAGCCCATCCCCGGCCGAGGCCAGGCCGACGACGAAATGTGGTGGCTCAAGCAGTACATGGCCCGCGAGAAGCTCACGATGGCGCTGCCCACGTCGCTGCAGATCCGCAAGGAAGCCGAAGACATCCAGACGCGGGTCGCCAAGGAACGCCGGGAATCTCAGGTACGCCGGATCGTCGATGAGCTGAACGACCGCATCCGGCGCGAGATCCGCCACGCGACCGCCGGGCCACCGCTTCGGCTCGGACCGCTGGATGTCGACGCGGTCGTCGAGGCATGGCGCGAGCAGCGCACGCGTTAGACAACGATACGTTCCGCGGGTGCTCGACGTCCTCGCCAACACCCTCATCGGCGCCGCGCTCGTCCTGTCGGTCGTCCTCGGCGTGCTCGCCTATCTGCGCCGTCCCACGCCACGCGTTCTCACCGCCGCCGTGCTCGTGCTGGCCGCGGCCGTCCTCGCGCAGGCCGTCGTCGCAATGGTGTTGCTGATCGGCGGTGAGCGGGCGCAGGAGCAGGGCACGTTCATCGGCTACATGTTCTTCAGCATCATGGTCCTGCCGGCCGCGCTCGCGTGGGCCAGAGCGGAGCCGGGTCGGTGGGGCAACGGCGTGCTCGCCGTCGGCTGCCTCACCCTGAGCGTGATGATCGTCAGGATGAGCCAACTCTGGGGGATCACCGGTGGCTGAGCCCACGAACACCGGCTTCGGCCGCGTACTCGTCGCTGTCTACGCGACGTTCGCGCTCGCGGCGACCGCCCGGGCCGCCGTACAGCTGGCGTCGCGGTACGACGAGGCGCCGCTCGCGTATCTGCTCTCCGCGCTGGCCGCTGTCGTGTACGTGGTGGCCACGATCGCGCTCGCGCGCAGCGCCCGGGCGGCAGCCGTGGCCGCAGTGACATTCGAGCTCATCGGCGTACTGGCTATCGGCACGCTGAGCGTGCTGGACCCGACGGCTTTTCCGGACGAGACGGTGTGGTCGGACTACGGCCGCGGCTACGCGTTCATACCCTTGGTGCTGCCGGTCGTCGGCCTCTACTGGCTACGGAAGACCACGAGGTCCTAGTTGCGGACGGCGGCTGCGTGCTGCAGGCCGAGCTCGTCGACGGAGACCTCACGCATCTCGACCTTACGGATCTTGCCGGTCACGGTCATCGGGAAGTCCGTCACCAACTTGAGGTAGCGCGGCACCTTGTAGTGCGCGAGCTTGCCGGCGCAGAACTCCCGCAGCCCGTCGATGGTCAGCTCGGCGGCGCCTTCCCGCAGCTTCACCCAGGCCATGAGTTCCTCGCCGTACTTCTCATCAGGTACGCCGATCACCTGGGCGTCCACGATGTCCGGGTGGGTGTAGAGGAATTCCTCGACCTCGCGCGGGTAGACGTTCTCCCCCCCGCGGATGACCAGGTCCTTGATCCGGCCGACGATGTTCAGGTATCCCGCCTCGTCCATCGTCGCCAGATCGCCGGTGTGCATCCAGCGGGCCCGGTCGATGACCTCCGCAGTCTTCTCCGGCTCGTTCCAGTAGCCGAGCATCACCGAGTAGCCCCTGGTGCAGAACTCCCCCGGCTCGCCGCGCGGGACTGTCAGCCCGGTCGCCGGGTCCACGACCTTGACCTCCAGGTGCGGGTGCACCGTTCCGACCGAGGAAACCCGTCGTTCCAGGTCGTCGTTGTCACGGGTCTGCGTCGACACCGGGGACGTCTCCGTCATCCCGTAGCAGATCGCCACCTCCTCCATTCCCATGTCGGCGATAACCCGCTTCATCACCTCGACCGGGCACGGCGAGCCCGCCATGATTCCGGTCCGCAGCGAGGACAGGTCGTAGGAGGCGAAGTCGGGCACACCAAGCTCGGCGATGAACATCGTCGGTACGCCGTACAGCGACGTGCAGTCCTCCTCCACGATCGCTGCCAGCGTGGCGACCGGGTCGAACGCTGGCGCCGGGATCACCATGCAGGCCCCGTGGCTGGTGCAGGCGAGATTGCCCATCACCATTCCGAAGCAGTGGTAGAAGGGCACCGGGATGCAGACCCGGTCCACTTCGGAGTAGTTGACGAGCTCGCCCACCATGAAGCCGTTGTTCAGGATGTTGTGGTGGCTCAGGGTCGCGCCCTTGGGAAAGCCCGTCGTACCGGAGGTGTACTGGATGTTGATCGGATCGTCGGCGGACAGTTCGGCCGGCTCGAGGGTCCCAGTGGCGCCCATCAGCTCGGCCCACTCGGCCGAGCCGATGAGATAGACCTTGCGCAGGTCGGCGCAGTCCGGGCGGACCTCCTCGATCATCGCGGCGTAGTCGCTGGTCTTGAACGACGCGGCAGCGACGAGGACGGAGATCCCGGCCTGCTTCAGCACGAATGCGAGTTCATGCGTGCGATACGCCGGATTGATGTTGACCAGGATCGCGCCCAGCTTGGCGGTCGCGTACTGGCAAAAGACCCACTCGGCGCTGTTCGGCGACCAGATCCCGACCCGGTCGCCCTTGGCAACGCCGGCCGCCCGCAGCCCCAGCGCGCACGCATCGATCTCGACGGCGAGTTCGGTGTAGGTCCAGCGTCGGTCAGTCGCGCAGTCGACCAGCGCGTCCCGGTGCGGATGGGCAATGACCGCACGATCGAAATTCGCCCCGATCGTGTCCCCCAGCAGCGGGACGGCCGAGATCCCCGAGGTGTACGACGGGGCGGCCGTCACTAGTTGTTCTCCGCCCGGTTCGGCTTCGCAGTGGGGTGTTGATAGTTCAGCTCGCTGGCCGGCATCGGGAATCGCGCGTCTTCCCCGAACGGTGAGAGCGCGCCCTGGTTCTCCGCGAGCAACTCGGTCAGCGGCGGACCGCCGTCGTCGCTGCCGAACCACGTCGGCTCGACCAGGTTGCTCCTGTGCTTGTTCGCCCTTGTGGCCATTTGCTTCCTCTCCATGCTGCATGCGGCTGCGGTAATGATGCCGAACGAACCGGGACAGGCGCCACCAGGCGCGGCGAGTGCGACGACGAGACGCACGACGTCGGGTCAAAATGGGCAAACTCAGGTGGGATGGCGGCAGAGGATCAGGCCGGTGTGGCCGGTGAGAACGAACGCGCCCTCTGCGGCCACCCGTTCGGCGATCACCGCGGTCGCCTTGGTCAGAAAGTCAGCCCACGCGACCCCGGCCGGCAGCATCGGCTCGTACGTCGCCCGGCAGCTGTCGACGTAGGCCACCATCGGTGCGACGTCGGGAACGGCGGTCACGGCACGCAGATCCCTTACCTCGACCGACGTGAAGTGCGACGCCAGGAGACCGGCATCCTCCAGATCGAAGCCGGCCGTCCCGCCGGAGAACGGGGGCGGAACCACGCCGACGCGCGTCAGAGACTCGGTCCACAGCGCGGCCAGTTCGGCCTTGTCCGCACGGCCGTTCGTCGAGAAAACCGCGAGCCCGTCGGGCCGAAGTACGCGAGCGAGTTCGGCGATGCCCACTGACGGTCGGGTCAGGTGGTACAGCATG
>JACCXW010000459.1 GCA_013696785.1 Geodermatophilaceae bacterium
GCGTCGCGGACTACGAGCTGCTGCAGGGCGGGCACGTCGGAAGCCTGCTCGTCGACGGCTTCGTGAGCGCCTTGTTGGCGTTGCGCCGCGACGCCGACGGGTGATCCTGTGGATCAAGGCAGCGGTACCGATTCCGACCGCGTACACCGACGCCATCACACCGAAGGCACGAGACTCAGCAACTTCCTCTCAGCTGGCACCGCGTCCGTCATCCAGCTGGACCACGACTAACTGTCACACCAGACCACGCAACGCGCGTAGCGGCATTCGATCACCCTTGACAGCCGCGACCATCGCGAGCAGCTGACGGGTCTGCGAGATGTGATGCGCGCGGAAGATTCGAGCACCCTGCCAGGCGCACACCGCCGTGGCGCCGAGCGTCCCGACCAGCCGTTGGTCGACGGGCAGGTCGAGTGTCTCGCCGACGAAGTCCTTGTTGGACAGCGCCACCAGAACGGGCCGGCCGGTGGCCACGAGTTCGCCGAGCCGGCGCGTGATCTCCAGCGAATGCCACGTGTTCTTGCCGAAGTCGTGACCGGGGTCGACGACGATGCCGGTCCGCCGTACGCCGGCCCGCTCGGCCCGCTCGGCCAGCCCGGTAGTCACGGCCAGGACGTCGGACACGACATCGTCGTAGCCGATCCGGTGCGGCTTGGTCCGAGGTGCCAGGCCACCTGCGTGCGTGCAGACCAGGCCGGCGCCAAACTCCGCGGCAACCGCGGCGAGCGCCGGGTCGACGCCGCCCCAAGCGTCGTTCAGCAGGTCGGCCCCGGCCTCGCAGGCGGCTCGCCCGACCTCGGACCGCCAGGTGTCCACGCTGATCACGAGGTCCGGGTACGCCGTGCGCACCGACGCGACGAAGTCGACCACGCGGCGGATCTCCTCCACCGGGGATACATCCTCGCCCGGCCCGGCCTTGACCCCGCCGATGTCGACGATGTCCGCGCCTTCGGCGACGACCTCGTGCACCCGCTGCATTGCCCGGTCCGCCGCGTACGTCGCGCCGCCGTCGTAGAACGAATCGGGCGTGCGGTTCACGATCGCCATCACCACCGGCTGCCCCGGCATGAACCGGCGCGGTCCGAGTTCGAGCGCGGCGGGCTCGCTCACTGGCTCACTTCGCTCCGCTCGGTGGCCGCGTTCGCGGCGCACGACACCCATTGGCTCGCGCGACGCTCGCTCACAGCGGCGCGACCATCCGCCGGAAGAGATCGGCCAGCTCAGCCGCCGGATCATCGGTCAGTCCGGTGTGGACGGGAGCGGCCTGTACGACGGTGCTGCGGGGCGCGACGAGCCACCGGAACCGCTCGCCGGATGGCCGCCGCGCGTTCGCGCCGACGCTCGGGTGCCCGGCGCACAACGCCCGCACCCCGTCCAGGTGCCGGCTTACGGCGTCTGTGTCGAACGCGGCGTCGAGCCCGCGGGCCCGGCCGAGATCCGCGGTGACATCGGCGGCCAGGTAGTCCAGCTGCTGGCAGTAGACGATGACGCCGACGTTGACGTACTCGCCGCGCTCCACCCGGGGAACGACCCGCAGCACCGTCCACTCATACGGCTGCGGCACGGGCCACCTCCACGGCATCAAGCCACGCCTGCGGATTGGCGACCCGCTCCAGCAGTACGTCGACGTACGCCCGGCGTACCGCTTGGACAGAGTCGAAGCCCGGCTCGTCGGCCAGCCACGCGGCTGGGACCAAATCGGTGACCGTGGACAGCAGCTCCCACGTCACCAGCGGTGCGAGGCGGGCGTGCACGGGCGGCAGCGGATCGGCGACGGCTAGCAGGATGTGCTCGGCCGCGGTGCGATACGGCCGGGTCGCCGCCTGCGCCCGCTTCGGCCAGTCGTGGTGGAAGTACAGGGCCGCGCCGTGGTCGATCAGCCAGGGCTTGCCGTGCCACGCCAGCAGGTTGGGGTTGCGCCAGCTGCGGTCGACGTTCTGGACGAGCGCGTCGAACCAGACGACCTGGGCGGCCAGCTCCGGGTCCAGCATGCTGGGTGTCTCGATACCGAGCGAGCCCGGCAGGTAGTCGATGCCGAGATTGAGGCCCTGACTGGCTTTGAGGAGGTCCTGCACCTCCTGATCCGGCTCGGCACTGGCCATTGCCGAGTCCAGCGCGACGACGACGATCTCGGGCACGGGCAGCCCGAACCCGCGGCCGAGTTCCCCGGCGATCACCTCGGCCACGAGCGCCTTGCGGCCCTGCCCGGCGCCGTGGAACTTGACGACGTACGTGCCGAGGTCGTCGGCCTCGACCAGTCCGGGCAGCGAGCCGCCTTCGCGGAGGGCGAGCACGTAGCGGGTCGCGGTCACCTCACGAAGCCGGCCGCCCATGGTCCGAAGGCTAACCGGGACGCATCAGCACCGGCGATAATGATGGGCACGTGCCGGCCAGGACCGGTCGAACGCCGAGATCATGAGGATGTGCCCGCCAGGACCGGTCGAACGCCGAGGTCTCCGGTCAGCTCGCGGCGGAGTGTCCAATCCCATCTCGAACGGCGGCCCGGGCGGCCTGGGCGTCGTCGGCGTCGAGCGCCAGCGCGGCCAGCTCGCGGCAGCGCGCCAAACTCTGCCCCGCCAGTGACGCCCGGACGGCGTTGATGCCGCGCGCCGACATCGACAGGCTGGTGACGCCGAGCCCGACCAGCACTAGGGCAAGCATCGGGTCGCTGGCCGCCTCGCCGCAGATACTCACCGGCTTGCCCGCCGCCCGACCGGCTGTCGCGCACGTCGCGATGAGATGGAGCAGCGCGGGTTGCCAGGGGTCCAGCAGGTCGGCCAGCTCGCCGCTGGTGCGGTCCGCGGCCAGCGTGTACTGGCTCAGGTCGTTGGTGCCGATGCTCAGGAAGTCGACGACCTCGAGCAACCTGGCGGCCAGGACCGCGGCGGCGGGTACCTCGACCATCACCCCGGCGGTCATCAGCCCGGCGGCACGTACCTGCTCGGCGAACGCCGCCGCCTCGGGCCTGGTTGCCACCATCGGCGCCATCACCCAGACGTCGGCCGACGTCGCCTTCGCGGCCCGGG
>JACCXW010000057.1 GCA_013696785.1 Geodermatophilaceae bacterium
CGTAGCGCTTGACGTTGAAGAACAGGTTCTCCAGCAACGTCTGGGCGCTCTCCCGCGTCGGGGGCTCGCCCGGACGCAGCTTGCGGTAGATGTCCAGCAGCGCCTCGTCCTGAGTGGCGATGTGGTCTTTCTCCAGGGTGGCCAGCATGGTTTCGGACCAGCTGAAGCGGCCCCGGATACGCTCCTCGGTCCAACCCAGCGCCTTGAGCAGCACGGTCACCGGCTGGCGGCGCTTGCGGTCGATGCGGACGCCGACGGTGTCGCGCTTGTCGACATCGAACTCCAGCCAGGCACCACGGCTGGGAATCACCTTGCAGCTGAAGATGTCCTTGTCGGTGACCTTGTCCAGGGTCCGGTCGAAGTAGACGCCGGGCGAGCGGACCAGCTGGGAAACCACGACCCGCTCGGTGCCGTTGATGATGAACGTGCCCTTGGCCGTCATCATCGGGAAGTCGCCCATGAAGACGGTCTGGCTCTTGATCTCGCCGGTCACGTTGTTCGTGAACTCCGCGGTGACGAACAGCGGAGCGGCGAAGGTCATGTCCTTGTCCTTGCACTCCTCTTCGGAGGCCTTGACCTCCTCGAAGCGAGGGTTGGAGAAGGACAGCGACATCGAGCCGGAAAAGTCCTCGATCGGCGAGATCTCGCCGAGGATGTCGGCCAGGCCGCTGGTGGCTTCTGCCTCCCCCGCGACGCGGGCTGCCCAGGCTTCCTTGCCGACGAGCCAGTCGAACGATTCGGTCTGCAGCGACAGCAGATCTGGAACCTCGAGGGGCTCTCGGATCTTCGCGAATGAGATGCGCGCCGGTGCGCCGGGGATTCCTGCGATGGTGGTACGGGCCTTACTGGGGGTCGTTGTTGCGGTGTTCTTGCCGGGGCGGGAGCCAGCCAAGATGCGTCCTTCCGAGGACCAGTGGTAGAGCGGTCGGGCTATTTACTTGTGATGCGCGCGCACCCCTGTTGACCCGCGTCGGCGGGCAGGCAAAAGGTGGGCAGCGCAAACCAGCAGTCTAGCTGAGGCCATGACTGCTGTCGAGCCCTACATCGCTCGGGTATGCCACTGTGCAGCAAGGGTGACGGCCATCACGGCTCTCGTCAAGTCCAACACCGACTTTCAGTGTCTTCTTCCTCTCGGCTGAGCACCGGCCGGCGGCGCAACACCCAGCCGGAACGTCGGGAACCCCGTGAGCTTGAGCTGGGACGTCGGGGATCCGGGCGAGGTGCAGCTGGGACGGCGGGGAATTACGAAAAGAACGACCCGGCCGGCGGTTGCCGGCCGGGCCTGACCCGAACGAGTAGCTGAACGCTCGTGTTACTTGACGGTGACGGTGGCTCCGGCACCCTCGAGGGCTGCGCGGCCCTTCTCGGCGGCCTCCTTGGTCACCTTCTCCAAGACTGTGCTCGGAGCGGCGTCGACCAGATCCTTGGCCTCCTTGAGGCCCAGGCTGGTCAGGGACCTGACCTCCTTGATGACCTGGATCTTCTTCTCACCCGCGGCCTCGAGGACCACGTCGAACTCGTCCTGCTCCTCGACGACCGGGGCCTCCGTACCGCCACCGCCACCAGCCGGTGCGGCCGCGGCAACGGGCGCCGCGGCGGTGACGTCGAAGGTCTCTTCGAACTGCTTCACGAACTCCGACAACTCGAGCAGCGTCATCTCCTTGAAGACGTCGAGCAGGTCGTCGGTGGAAATCTTTGCCATAGTGATGGTTCCTCTCGATCTGGAACCCGGCTGGAATCCAGACCGGGGGGATGCTGTCAATGTCGCTTAGGTCAGGACTCCGACTCCGACTCGGACTCCGACTCCGAGACCGCCGCGGCCTCGGGCTCGGTGGTTGCAGTCGACTCCGCGGTTGCGGCCGACTCCGTGGTTGCGGTCGATTCGCCTGCCGGGGTTTCGCCTTGTTCTGCCGACCGCTTGTCGACCAGAGCGGCGGCCAGCCGGGCTACCTGAGACAGCGGAGCCTGGAAAAGGCCGGCTGCCTTGGTCAGGCTGCCCTTCATCGCGCCGCCGAGCTTGGCCAGCAACACCTCGCGTGATTCGAGGTCGGCGATCCGGCTGATCTCGGTGGCTGAGAGCGGACGACCATCGAGGACGCCGCCCTTGATGATCAGCAGGGGGTTGGCTCGCGAGAAGTCTCGCAGGCCCTTTGCCGCGGCCACGGGATCGCCGCCGATGAAGGCGATGGCCGTCGGGCCAGACAGCAGTTCGTCGAGTTCGGTGATCCCGGCGTCGTGCGCAGCGCGCTTGGTCAGCGTGTTCTTCACGATGGTGTACGTGCTGCCCTCACCGAGCGAGCGACGCAGCGTCGTCAGCTGAGCGACGGTCAACCCGCGGTATCCCGTCAGCACCGCGGCCGACGACGCCTGGAACCGATTGGCGATCTCAGCGACCGCGCCGACCTTCTCCAGCCTGGCCATGTGCCTCCCTGTCTTCTGTGTAGTACGCCGGCCACCTGAACCCGGGCATGAGAAACGCCCCGACGCAACAGCGACGGGGCGTTCGACGTGGGCAAGCCACGGCGGCTGATCCGTCCCTCCTGCGCGGGCGCCCGGCATACGGGCCTTCGATCGTGCCTGAGCACGATCACCAGCGGTCTTTGGTGGGCTTTTGGTGAGTGTACGTTCCGTAAGTCCCGGCGACAAACCTGTCAGGTGGCGGGGTCTTCGAGCAGGTTCCGTGTTTTGCTGGGGTCGACCGGGATCCCCGGCCCCATCGTCGTACTGAACGTGACCTTCTTGAGGAACTTCCCCTTCGACGATGCAGGCTTGGAGCGAAGGACCTCGTCGAGGGCCGCCGCGTAGTTCTCCACCAGCTTCTCGGTCGGAAATGAGGCCTTGCCGATGACCAGGTGCAGGTTCGCCTGCTTGTCGACGCGGAAGTTGATCTTGCCGCCCTTGATGTCGGTGACCGCCTTGCCCACGTTCGGTGTGACCGTCCCGGTCTTGGGGTTGGGCATGAGCCCCCGTGGGCCGAGGATGCGGGCGATCCGCCCCACCTTGGCCATCTGGTCCGGCGTGGCGATCGCGGCGTCGAAGTCCAGGAACCCGCCCTGGATCCGCTCGATCAGGTCGTCCGAGCCGACGATGTCGGCACCGGCGGCCTCCGCCTCGGCGGCCTTGTCGCCGGTGGCGAAGACGATGACGCGAGCGGTCTTCCCGGTGCCGTGCGGCAGGTTCACGGTGCCGCGCACCATCTGATCGGCCTTGCGCGGGTCGACGCCCAGCCGCAGCGCGACCTCCACCGTTGCGTCATAGGACGTCTTGGAGGTCTGCGGCGCCAGCCGAGCGGCCTCGAGCGGGCTGTACATGCGGTCGGCGTCCACGAGTTCAGCGGCCTGCCGATAGGACTTGCTGCGCTTCATGTGCATTCCCTTCTTGTCGCGCCTGCCGGCGCGGGACGTGTGGTGTAGCGGGCCAGCGCGGCCCTCCCACTAGTGCGGTCCAAGCCTTGACCTGTGATGTGTGTCAGTTCCTGACGGTGATACCCATGGATCGTGCGGTCCCGGCGATGATCTTCTCGGCCTGATCCAGATCATTCGCGTTCAGGTCGTCCATCTTCGCCCTGGCGATGTCCCGGACCTGGTCCCGCGTCACCACTGCGACCTTGGTCTTGTGCGGCTCTCCGCTGCCCTTTTCCACGCCCGCGGCCTTGAGTAGTAGCCGCGCCGCCGGAGGCGTCTTCGTCACGAACGTGAAGGAGCGGTCCTCGTACACCGAGATCTCGACCGGTACGACGTCACCGCGCTGGGCCTCGGTAGCGGCGTTGTAGGCCTTGCAGAACTCCATGATGTTCACACCGTGCTGGCCCAGGGCGGGCCCTACCGGCGGTGCGGGGGTGGCCGCGCCGGCCTTGATCTGCAGCTTGATGACGGCTGCGAGCTTCTTCCTCGGGGGCATGCTCTATCTCTCTCTTCGTGGGCTGGTCGGCTAGGTCGTGGGGCGGCTAGATCTTGGAGACTTGGCCAAAGGACAGCTCGACCGGAGTCTCTCGACCGAAGATCGAGACCAGGACCTTGACCTTGTGCTGCTCGGGGTTGATCTCACTGATCGTTGCCGGCAGGGTCGCGAACGGGCCGTCCATGACCGTGACCGACTCGCCGATCTCGAAGTCGACGACAGTCGCCTTGGCCGCCGCGCCCGGCTGGCCAGCTTGCTCGCGGGCACTGGCCGGAACCAGGATCTTGACGACCTCGTCGAGTGACAGCGGGGACGGACGCGAGGTGGCCCCGACGAAGCCGGTGACACCGGGGGTGTTGCGGACCGCGCCCCAGGACTCGTCGTTGAGGTCCATCCGGACAAGCATGTAGCCGGGGAAGACCTTGCGCTGCACCATCTGCGCCTTGCCGTTCTTGATCTCCCGGACCTCCTCGGTGGGAACCTCGATCTGGAAGATGTACTCCTCCATGTCCAGGGAGTTGATCCGGCTCTCCAGGTTCGTCTTGACCTTGTTCTCATAGCCTGCGTAGGAGTGCACGACGTACCACTCACCCGGTGCGCGACGCAGCTCCTGCCGGAGTTCGTCGGTGGGATCGAGTTCCACCGGCTCGGCCGCAACCGCCGCAACCTCGGGCTCCACGCCGTCGGCTGCGACCTCGGGCTCGGCCGCCGCCGGTGCGTCGGCGGGACTCTCGTCGTACTGGGACACGCTCACAGCTCTCTCTCGACAAACACGGGGGATCAGTTGACACAGAACATCCACGGGTCGGCGATCAGCCGAAGACGAGTAGCACACCCTGGGCGAAGAGGATGTCGAGTCCGGCGACCAGCGCCACCATGAACGTCACAAAGATGATCACGACGGTGGTGTAGGTGATCAGTTCCTTCCGCCCCGGCCAGATGACCTTGCCGAGCTCGGCGATCACCTCGCGCAGGAACCGCCCGACGCTACGTCGCCCGGTCCCACCGGCTCGGGGAGCCGGCGTGCCGCGGGTGCCGGCCGTACCACTGGCGCTGGTCACGAGCCCACCTCGTCTCGGTCGGCGAGCCGCGTTTGCGGCGCGCTGCATTCCATAGCTCGCTCGCTGCGCTCGCTCACGTACTCACCTCTCGCCGCGCTTCGGATCGCCGTTCGCAGGGGTGACAGGAATCGAACCTGCAGCCTGCGGTTTTGGAGACCGCTGCTCTGCCAATTGAGCTACACCCCTCTGCACCCCGCTGCCCGATCCAGCAGCAACCGGAACGAGCGGCACGGCCCGCGACCTGCCACGGGCACGCCAGGGTGGGGGATCACGTCGCCCCCGGGAGGCCAGTGTACCCAGGTGACCCGCTGGTCGGGTACGCCCGCCAGAGTCGAGCGACCGGACGCGGCTGATCGGCGCTGACTCGACAACAACAACGCCTCGCATCGTGACACGATTCCGCCATGCCTGCGCCGAAGATCAGCACCCGCATCGCCGCGATCACCGAGTCCGCGACGCTGGCCGTCGATGCGAGAGCGAAGGCCCTCAAAGCCGCGGGACGCCCGGTCATCGGCTTCGGTGCCGGCGAGCCGGACTTCCCAACCCCCGACTACATCGTCGAGGCGGCCATCGCCGCGTGCGCCCAGCCGAAGTACCATCGCTATTCCCCCGCCGCCGGCCTGCCCGAGTTGCGCGCCGCGATCGCGGCGAAGACCGCCCGCGACTCGGGGTACGACGTCGCCCCGGCACAGGTGCTGGTGACCAACGGCGGCAAGCACGCCATCTATCAGGCGTTCGCGACCCTGCTGGACCCGGGCGACGAGGTGCTCCTGCCCGCGCCCTACTGGACGACGTACCCCGAATCGATCCGGCTCGCCGGCGGTGTACCGGTCGACGTCGCCACGGACGAGACCCAGGGCTATCTCGTCACCGTGGACCAACTCGAGGCCGCCCGGACCGACCGGACGACGGCGCTGCTGTTCTGCTCCCCGTCCAACCCGACCGGTGCGGTGTACCCGCCCGAGCAAGTGGCCGCGATCGGCGCCTGGGCCGTCGAGCACGGACTCTGGGTGATCACCGACGAGATCTACGAACACCTCGTGTACGGCAATGCAGTCCACGTCTCCATGCCGACCGCTGTTCCGGAGTTGGCCGAGCACTGCGTGGTCGTGAACGGCGTGGCCAAGACGTACGCGATGACCGGCTGGCGGGTGGGCTGGCTGATCGGGCCGCCCGCGGTGGTCGCGGCCGCAGCCAACCTGCAGTCGCACCTCACGTCGAACGTCGCGAACGTGTCGCAGGTCGCGGCGCTGTGCGCGGTCACCGGTGACCTGTCCGCGGTGCTGGCCATGCGTGCGGCATTCGACCGGCGCCGGCAGACGATCGTGGCGCTGCTCCAGGCGATCCCGGGTGTGGAGTGCCCCGAACCGCAGGGCGCCTTCTACGCCTATCCGTCGGTCCGGGGGCTGCTCGGGCGCCCGCTGCGAGGACGGACCGCGACCACGTCGGCGGAGTTGGCGACGCTGATCCTGGACGAGGTCGAAGTCGCCGTCGTACCCGGAGAGGCCTTCGGTACGCCGGGCTACCTGCGGTTGTCCTACGCCTTGGGCGACGACGACCTGGCGGAGGGCGTCGGGCGGATCGCCGCACTCGTGTCGGGTGGGTGAGCTCGCTCGCCGGATCAGTCAGAGGGCGCCGGCCCCGCGCAGCACGTCGAGCGCTGCAGGCAGTTCCTGCAGGGCCGTCTCGACGTCCTCGGGCGAAGCGATCTGCCACGCGTTGGCGTTGACGTAGCACCGGATCGCGGCGTCGAACACGTCGGCGCCGGACTCCTCCCTGGCGCGGTCGAGCATGGCCGACCCCTTGCCGTAGACGATGTCGATGTAAGTCTCGGCGCCGGGGAACTCCCCGATCGGTAGCCCGACGTCAAGCGTCTGCTGCAACGCACCCGGGTCCACGCGATGCCCGCTGACCAGCCCTTCGGCGTACGTCGCGAATGACTCGTCGAGCCACGGGTTGCTGCCCTGGTCGTTGCCGACCATGCCGTAGAACCACATGTGCGCGACCTCGTGGATGAGAACCGTGTCCCCGGGTCCGGCCAGCAGGATCATCGCCGGGTACTCGATGCCGCCTCCGTAGTCGTCCAACCGGGCCACGGTGAGCCGGTCGTACGGGAACGCGCCGAAGTACTGCCTCAGGGCATCGACGGCCGTGCTGACCTGATCGAGCAACTCAGCCGCGGCGTCCGCGTCCTCGGCCCCGACGAATAGTCGACTGTCGCCGACCGAACCCTCGGCGACCGTGAACTCCCCGACAGCGACGCTGACATCGCGCGCGGTGGGGCTGCTCGATCGCCACAAGGTCTGCCGACCGTCCTCCCGCACCTCCTCCGCGCCGCCGGTCATCAGCACGGTTCGACCGGTTGGCGCGAGCACGCTCACCGTGGTGTCCGCGGCCGGACTGGTCGCGGTCTCCCCCAACGAGTCGACCAGGGGTTCACGGCGCCAGCCCTGGCCGGGCTCCCAAGCGAGCAGCGGATGCCCGCTGCCCCACCAGGACGACTGCGGGTCATGCCCGAACCGGTCGAACGTGCCGTCCCCGAGCCGCAACTCGAACTCGATGCCGACCTCCGTGCTCTGGCCGGGCTCCAGGCTGGCACCCAGCCGCACGACGAGCAGACCACCCTGGGTCGACTCCTCCGCTCCGGCCGACTCGAAATCCGAGCCCTCCACATCCTCGCCGGTCACCTCGCCGACCTCGATGCCACTGCCGGCAGCGACGGACATCGGCTGGTTGGCGGTCAGTCGAAAGACCAGCTCGTCGGTCGCGATGTCGGGGGTGAAGCGGACGCTCTCGGTGCCGGTCACCGTGCGTGCGTCGTCGTCGAGCTCGAACCGCAGATCGATCACCGGCCGGTCGGCGGCGGGCGGCACAGGTACGTCGGGGCATGCCTCCACCCCTGGCTCGGCGTCGGTGTCCTCCAGGCTGCCCTGCCCCGATGTCACGGAGGAGCAAGAGGTCACCAGCAGCAGCGCCATCGAGATGGCCCACGCCTGGCGTCGCACCCGCTCACCGTAGCTGCGCGACCGGCGGCGGCGGGGGGCGGTCCGGCCGATGTCCGGAGGACAGCTCAGGCCAGCTGGACGACCGCCCGGGCCATGGACAGCACCTTCGCGCCCGCAGACGTGGCCGTCAGGTCCACCCGCACCCGCCGATCATCGAGCTTGGCTCCGACCGTCGCGGTCACCTCGATCATGGCGCCGGCACCGTCGTCGGGGACGACGACCGGCCTGGTGAAGCGGACGCCGTACTCCAGCACGGAGCCGGGGTCACCGGTCCAATCGGTGACCACGCGGCCCACCTCGGCCATGGTGAGCATGCCGTGAGCGATCACGTCGGGCAGACCGACGGATTCGGCCACGCGCTGATTCCAGTGGATCACGTTGAAGTCGCCGGACGCGCCGGCGTATCGGACCAGATTCACTCGCTGCACCGCGAAGCTGGCGGCCGGCAGTTCAGTACCGACCTCGACGTCGTCGTAGTTCACCGTGGCGGTCACGGTGTGGACTGCGGCGCGGGGGTGCCCGCCGGCGCCCTCGCCACCAGGGTCGAGTACGCCGTCGCGACCGGCTCGCCGGCCTCGGTGGAAAGCTCGACGCGGGTGGAGACGATGTCGTTGCCCGCAGCGGCGCGGATGTTGTCGACCGTGAGCACGCCGATCAGCCGGTCGCCGGCCCGCACCGGCCGCCGGTGCACGAACCGCTGCTCGCCGTGCACCACCCGGCTGTAGTCCAGTCCGAACTCAGGATCGTGGATGACCTGAGTTGCGACCCGCGCCGACAAGACGATCGCGAATGTCGGGGGGGCGATGACGTCGTCGTACCCGAGCGCCTTGGCCGCGTCCGGGTCACGGTAGGCGGGGTTGTCGTCACCGATCGCGTCGGCGAACTCCCGGATCTTCTCACGGCCCACTTCGTACGGCTCGCTGGGCGCGTAGGTACGCCCGATGTAGGACTGGTCGAGGGCCACGGCTATCTCGTTCGGGGTCGCCTGCGCGGTCTCAGGACCGCGTCAGCGAGTCTCGCGGTGCACCTGGTGACAGCGGCAGTGCGAGCAGAACTTCTTCATCTCCAGCCGGTCCGGGTCGTTGCGCCGGTTCTTGCGGGTGATGTAGTTGCGGTTCTTACACACCTGGCAGGCCAGCGTGATCTTGGGGCGGATGTCGGTGGCGGCCACAGGGTGATGCCCTTCAGGGGACGGGAAGACGGCGGTGCGCGGCGTTGATGCGCCCGTTGAGGTTACCTGACCACGAGCCGGGCCGACCGAGCACCGCTCGGACGGACGGGCAGGCAGATCCCCGGGCCGTAGTGGTAGCGGTGACCGGTCTTGAACCGGTGACACAGCGATTATGAGCCGCTTGCTCTACCTGTCTGAGCTACACCGCCGTACGCCATAGGTCTCCGTCGATCCGCGGAGCTGCCCTTCGGCGCGGAGCCCCCTTACGGAATCGAACCGTAGACCTTCTCCTTACCATGGAGACGCTCTGCCGACTGAGCTAAGGGGGCGAGGCAGGACAGAGGTTACACGCCGAGGCTCAGGGCGAAAACGGCGATCGTGCCGAGGCCACCGCGGTCCGCTCCAGCTGCTCCCCGCCAAGGAACATGCCGGCGAAGGGCAACGCCACGTAGCGCGTACACACGACCTCTACGCTGCGGCCGTCCGTCGTGGTGGTCCAGGCATCAAGTCCCTCGCTGGCCGACTCGATGTACGTCGCCACGGCGGAGTTGACCGATTCCTGGCTCAGCGGAACCGCGTCGCGCCCGGACGTGCCGAAGTACTGGCCCTCGTCGACCTCATTCGCCGCTGCCACCGCCGCTCCGTCGCACAACGACTGGACGTCGCGCTGCTCAAGGAACGCGACGGACGCGGTGATGCCCCCGCACACCATGAGCAGCGCGATACTGAAGCTGAGCAGGACGAACGGAACCATGGATCCGCGATCTCCCGGGCGGTCGGGCCCATCGGGTGCGCCCACGCGGCCAGCATCGCAGACCTGCACAGCTGCGGCATCTTGTCCACAGGCCTCAACCGATCAGCGGACCCCGCGTCGTGATGAAGACACGGCGACCGCCACCGGCCGCCTCCGCAGGTCGGGTTGCGGTCCGGACCGCCAACCAGCGATCGAGCCTGGGGCCCGGCAATGGGCGGCTGACGAGGTAGCCCTGGATCGTGTCGCAGTCCATCTCCGTCAGCAGGTCCCGGGTGAGCTCGTCCTCGACGCCCTCGGCCACGACCGTCAGGCCGAGTCCATGCGCCAGGTCGATGATCGCCTTGGTGATCGACGAGTCGTTGATCTCCGTTCCCATGTTCTGGATGAAGGCCTTATCGATCTTGACCTCGTCTACCGGCAATCGACTGAGATAGGCCAGCGACGAATACCCGGTGCCGAAGTCGTCGATACTGAGTTTCACACCCAGACCGTGCAGAGCGTGAAGAACCGGTAACGCTGTGTCAGGGTCCGCCATAACACTACCCTCTGTGATCTCAAAGGTTAGTAACTCCGGAGGAACACCAAGATCACGGAGCGTGAGGGCGACTGAATCAACGAAGGTTGTGTCCGACAGCGTGCGAGGCGACAGGTTCACCGCGACGCCGATGCGTATGTCGCGGTCCAGCCACTTGCGACACTGCTGCAATGCGAGATGCAGGACGTGCATTGTCAGGGGATTGATCATTCCGATGCGTTCTGCCAACGGAATGAAATCGTCCGGTGACACAGCGCCATACCGCGGATGCTGCCAGCGCAGCAGCGTCTCGACCGAACGCACGTTGTTCGAGCCCACCGCGATCAGCGGCTGGAATACCGCGAATATCTGCCCACCGAGCATCGCGTCGCGAAGGTGTGTTCCCAGGTGCAGCCGGCGCAAGCTACTGGCGTCCATCTCCGGCTGGTAGGACGTGACCGGTCGCCCCGCGGCGTGTCCGGCGTACAGAGCGACGTCGGCACGCTGCAGCAGGTCGGCCGCTACCGTGCCCTGCAGCGGGCCTACCGACAAGCCGATGGTCGCGTTGACCTCCACCGTGACACCCGCCACATCGCACGGGACCGAGATGGCATCACGCAGGATGAGCGCCTGCGCCTCGGCATCGTCAAGGTCTCGGACAGCCATCAGTACGGCGAACTCGTCGCCCCCCATGCGACCTACCGTCGCCTCGGCCGGCGCGTGCTCGATGAGCAGCGCCGACAAGACGCTGAGCAGTTCGTCGCCGGCGTCGTGGCCGAGGGTTTCGTTGACCTGCTGCAACGTGCCGAGGTCGACGACCAGCACGCCCACCTCGCCGGTCAGGCCGGCTGTCGCTTCGAGCTGCTCTTCGATGTCTGCGGCGAGCTGGGACCGGTTGGGTAGCCCCGTCATCCGATCGTGCGAGGCTTCGTAGCGTAGCTCGCTCAGAAGCTGCACGTTCTGTGAGGCTGCGGACACGTGAGTGGCCAGCGACTCCATCAATCGGACGTCTTCGGCGGAGAACGTCAAACGGTCACCGCGTCGGTCACAGACCTCCATGTAGCCGATGACGCCGCTGGCTGAGGACAGTGGCACGCCGATTACCTCAGCCGCCCCACGCTGTTGGAGGGCCTTTTGCTCGGCGCCGACGATTCTCGACGCGAAGAGGACGCCGCCACCTTCGAGCAGGACTCGCTCACGCAACGGGTCTGCGGGATCTGCCGGGCCGTCGTAGATGTCCTGCCCGGCTTCAGCGTCGGCGTACGCGATCCGACCGGGGGCGCCCTCGGTCGGGTGCAGCCAGAGGGCCGCGCGCTCTGCGTTGAGCATCTCCCGGACAGCCTCGGCCGCCAGGTGGCCACCGTTGGCCAACACGGTGGAGCCCTCGACCTCCTTCGCGAAGTCATAGACCTGCGCCAGGGTCCGGTGCTGATGCACGGACTTGGCGTAAGACCTATAAATAACGACCAAAGCGCTAGCCACGATGCCGACCAACAAAATCCCTTGCGAACCCGTGTCGAGAACGATCAGGATGATCAGCCCCAGCGACGCGTTAAGAACGCCGCCAATAAGGACCGGCATCACCATATTGACCCGCTGCCAGCGCGATGGCCAGGATTGCGTCCAGCCGATGGCCAGTAAAACGAGGCAAGCGCTAATCGTATCGAGTGCAAGCACCGCTACCCAGACTGCGACCCATGTTGTCTGATTGGTTGCCGAGTCATAGCCAATAGCAACAACGATTGCGGCAAAGACACTGCACTCCATTGCGAAAAGGCAGAAGTTGAAGAACGCCTTGAGTGGCTGCACTCGGCGAAATGCCATGACGACAACTGCAGCAACCAACCGGCATATCAACACCCCAAGCGGGCCGAGTGCAAACAGTCCGAGCACGAATGGGAGCTCGGACAGAGTGACGGAAAAGGTTTGGCGGCGTATCTCTATGTGCAGCTGAAGAGCCTCAGCAGCAAAGAATGTCGCCAACAGCACCAGCCATACGAGTGGCTCGGACGGCAAAGTCGCAGGAATCGCGCTCGACAGCCACAGCACACCGGCCGCGACCGCGACGGCCGTGCTCAAGACGGCTAGGCGAGCAGGCCCCGCCCGGCGCCTGGAGACGGTCTGCCCAGCAGCCGCCATATCTGCCCGAGCCCCCCTTGCGTATTGGATCTAGCCGATGCTCCCCATTATGGCGCCACCCTCGGCCGCGCCGTTCCGCGCCGCACCGTTCCAGGCCGCGCCCTCACTGGCCACGCCGTTCCAGGCCGCACCGTTCCAGGCCGCACCGTTCCAGGCCGC
>JACCXW010000474.1 GCA_013696785.1 Geodermatophilaceae bacterium
GCGCGCTACAACCGTGAGACCCTCGAGGTGCACTACAAGGGCAAGACGATCGCCGAGGTGCTGGACATGCCGATCGAGGAGGCCGCGGAGTTCTTCGCCGCGGTGCCGGCGATCTCACGCCACATGAAGACCCTCGGTGAGGTCGGACTCGGCTACGTCCGGCTCGGCCAGCCGGCGCCAACGCTGTCCGGTGGCGAAGCGCAGCGCGTGAAGCTGTCCGCCGAACTGCAGAAGCGCTCGACCGGCCGCACGGTCTACGTGCTGGACGAGCCGACGACCGGGTTGCACTTCGAGGACATCCGCAAACTGCTGCTGGTGCTGGGCAAACTCGTCGACGGTGGAAACACCGTGATCGTCATCGAGCACAACCTCGACGTGATCAAGACCGCCGACTGGATCGTCGACATGGGCCCCGAGGGTGGTTACGGCGGCGGCACTGTCGTTGCGACCGGTACGCCGGAACACATCGCCGCTCTTCCCGAGAGCCACACGGGACGCTTCCTGCAGCCGGTGCTCGCGCGGGATGGTCAGGGGTTGCACGCGGTTGCCGGCCGGTCGGCCGCGAAACCGGCCAAGAACTCAGCCGCCACGAGGAAGGCGACACCGAAAAAGGCGGCACCGAAAAAGGCGACACCGAAAAGGGCGACGGCCTGAGCGGCACTGCCTACTGGTCGTACTCCTCCTGCTGGCGATGATCATGGGGATCTGCCGCCCCTGACCGGCGAACTCCCGAGATCATTGCTGGCTGCCCGGCCCATCCCATGATCACGAACCGTTGGAGTGCACGGAAACGCGCACCTGAACCTCATGATCATGGCCGTCAACGTGGCCACCGTGGTCGGTGCAGCGTCGTAGGCTCGATCAGTGGCCGATCCGTCGACGTACCGTCCCGCAGTGGGGACGATTCCCGACCGGCCGGGCGTCTACAAGTTCCGTGACGAACGGCAGCGGGTGGTCTACGTCGGTAAGGCCAAGAGCCTGCGCAGCCGGCTGTCGTCGTACTTCCAGGATGTTTCCGCGTTGCACCCGCGGACCCGGCAGATGGTGACCACGGCGGGGTCCGTGGAGTGGACGGTGGTCAGCACAGAGGTCGAAGCACTGCAGCTGGAGTACAGCTGGATCAAGGAGTTCGACCCGCGCTTCAACGTCCGCTACCGCGACGACAAGAGCTACCCGAGCCTGGCCGTCACGCTGTACGAGGAGTACCCGCGGCTGCAGGTGATGCGCGGGCCGAAGAAGAAGGGCGTCCGCTACTTCGGCCCGTACGCGCATGCGTGGGCCATCCGGGAGACCCTCGACCTGCTGCTCCGGGTGTTCCCGGCGCGGACCTGCTCCAACGGCGTCTTCCGGCGGGCCGAACAGGTCGGCCGGCCGTGCCTGCTCGGCTACATCGGCAAATGCTCGGCCCCATGCGTCGGCCGCGTATCAGCGGAGGAGCACCGCGACATCGTCGACGACTTCGTCGACTTCATGTCCGGCCGGACCGACCAGATGGTCCGCAAGCTCGAAGTGGAGATGCGCGCGGCCGCGTCCAGCGAGGAGTTCGAGCGGGCCGCCCGGCTCCGCGACGACATCGGTGCCCTGCGCCGGGCGATGGAGAAGCAGGCGGTCGTCTTCGGCGACGGCACCGATGCCGACGTGATCGCGTTCGCGCAGGACGAGCTGGAGGCGGCCGTGCAGGTCTTCCACGTCCGTGGCGGGCGCGTCCGCGGCCAGCGCGGCTGGGTCGTGGACAAGGTCGAGGACGTGGGTACGCCCGACCTCGTCGAGCAGTTCCTGTCCCAGGTGTACGGCGCGGGCGAGGACGTCCCGCGCGAAGTGCTCATCCCGGAGGAACCCCCGGACGCCGAGGCGTTGGTCGAGTGGCTCAGCGACCTGCGGGGCTCCCGGGTTTCGTTGCGAGTGCCCCAGCGCGGCGACAAGCGCTCGTTGATGGAGACGGTCGAGCGCAACGCCAAGGAGGCGTTCACCCAGCACCGGCTGAAGCGGGCGAGCGACCTGACCGCGAGGTCGCTGGCGCTGTCGGAGATCCAGGAGGCGCTGGAACTGCCGGACGCGCCGTTGCGGATCGAGTGCATCGACGTCTCGCACGTGCAGGGCACGAATGTCGTCGCGAGCATGGTCGTCTTCGAGGACGGCCTGCCGCGGCGCTCGGAGTATCGCCGCTTCTCCATCGCCGGGGGACCGGACGGGCAGAGCGACGACACCGCCTCGATCCACGAGGTCGTCCGCCGGCGCTTCACCCGATACCTCGAAGAGCAGCTGCGGGAGCAGGAGCCGGACGCGGAGGTGGGGCGCCCGAGAAAGTTCGCGTACCCGCCGAACCTGCTCGTCGTCGACGGTGGCGCGCCGCAGGTCGCGGCCGCCGCCCGTGCCCTGGCCGAACTCGGCATCGACGACATCAGCCTCGTCGGCCTGGCCAAGCGGCTGGAAGAGGTCTGGCGGCCGGGGCAGCAGCATCCGGTGATCCTGCCGCGCAGCTCCGAGGGGCTGTACCTGCTCCAGCGGGTCCGGGACGAGGCGCACCGCTTCGCCATCACCTTCCACCGCCAGCGCCGCTCCAAGTCGATGACCGAGTCGCTGCTGGACGGCGTACCGGGGCTGGGGGAGACCCGGCGGAAGGCGCTGTTGGCCACGTTCGGATCCCTGAAGCGGCTGCGGGCGGCCTCCATCGACGACGTGCAGACCGTGCCCGGGATCGGCCGGCGTACGGCGGAGTCGATCGTCGCCGCCCTGCACCGTGACGAAGCCGTTCCCAGCCCGGCCGTCAATCCCGTCACCGGCGAGATCATCGAGGCGGACGCGTGACGGCGGCGACGGAGCAGGCTGGCATCGACGTCGTCATCGTCTCCGGGCTGTCCGGGGCCGGGCGCAGCACTGCCGCGAAATGCCTGGAGGACCTCGGTTTCTTCGTTGTCGACAACCTGCCGCCGACCCTGATCGCGACGATGGTGGACCTCGGCAGCCGCTCGCAGGGCGCTGTGACGAAGGTGGCGGTCGTGGTCGACGTCCGAAGCCGCGCCTTCTCCTCCGACCTCAAGTCGATCATCGTGGACCTGGACCGCGACGGCTATCGGCCCAAGGTGCTCTTCCTCGAGGCTGTCGAACAGGTCCTGATCCGCCGGTTCGAGGCGGTGCGCCGGGAGCACCCCTTGCAGGGCGGCGGGCGGCTGATCGACGGCATCCGGGCTGAGCGGGCCCTGCTCGGCGAGCTGTACGGCGAGGCGGACCTCGTCATCGACACCAGCGAGCTGAACGTGCACCAACTCCGGCACAAGATCGAGGCCGCCTTCGGCGCCGACGACCTGCCGGCGCTCAAGGCGACGGTGATGTCCTTCGGCTTCAAGTACGGCCTGCCGATGGACTCCGACATGGTCATGGACGTCCGTTTCCTGCCCAACCCGCACTGGATCCCTGAGTTGCGCGACCACACCGGTCAGGAAGCCGACGTCCGCGACTACGTGCTGAGCCAGGACGGGGCGGCGGAGTTCCTGGACCGATATCACGACCTGCTACGGCTCGTGGGCGCTGGTTACCAGCGCGAGGGCAAGCGGTACCTGACCGTGGCGATCGGCTGTACCGGCGGAAAACACCGATCCGTCGTGATGGCCGAGCAGTTGCGGGAGCGGTTGTCCGCGGACGGCGTACAGACGGCGGTCTTCCACCGTGATCTGGGGCGCGAATGAGCGCGCCGTGTTGCCGACTGCGGAGTTTGCCGCCCCTCCGGGGCCGCCGACTCGGGGTTTGCCCCGCAATCGACGTGCCGCGGTGAGCGAACCCAAGGTCGTCGCGATGGGCGGTGGGCACGGCCTGTCGGCGTCGCTGGCCGCCCTCCGCCAGTTGACCCGACACCTCACCGCCGTGGTCACGGTCGCCGATGACGGCGGCTCAAGCGGGCGGATCCGGCGCGAGCTCGGCGTCCTGCCGCCTGGGGACCTGCGGATGGCGCTGGCGACGCTGTCCGGCTCCGGGGACGGTTGCGACCGATTGGCAGCGTTGCTGCAGCACCGGTTCGGCGGCAGCGGGGCGCTGGCCGGGCATCCGGTCGGAAACCTGCTCATCACCGGGTTGATGGAGATGCTCGACGGAGACGCGGTCGAGGCGCTGGCGACCGTCGGGCGGATCGTGGGCGCGCAGGGCCGGGTGCTGCCGATGTCCCCGGTACCGCTGGAGATCGCGGCGATGGTCAGCGGCATCGACCCGGACCACCCCTCCGACGTACGCCGCATCCGCGGGCAGGTCGCGGTGGCCACGACCCCCGGACGGGTGCTGTCGGTGGCTCTCGTGCCCGACCAGCCGCCGGCCTGCCCCGAAGCGGTGGCGGCAATCGGCGCCGCCGACGCCGTCGTACTCGGGCCCGGATCCTGGTTCACGTCGGTGCTGCCACATGTCCTCGTGCCGGGTTTGCTCGAAGCGATGATGCGGACCGAGGCGCGGATCGTGGTGACGCTGAACCTTGCGCCACAACCGGGGGAGACCGAGGGCTTCTCCCCGCAGGAGTTGTTGGATGCGCTGTACCGGCACGCGCCGGACCTGCTGATCCACACGGTGCTCGCGGACGAGGAAGCGGTTCTTGACCGGCGCGGCCTGACGGATACGGTGCACGCGCGGGGTGCGCGACTGGTGTTGGCACCCGTCGCAGCGGCGGACGGCTCGGCACGGCACGATCCGAAGCTGTTGGCGGCGGCGCTGGCGCCGGTGATCGGGGCGGTCGGGGCGCTATGAGAGGTGGGGACTGGACACATGGCGATGACGTCAGCGGTGAAGGACGAACTCAGCCGGCTGGTCGTGACCAAGTCCTGCTGCCGGAAGGCGGAGATCTCAGCGATGCTGCGATTCTCCGGCGGGCTGCACATCGTCGCGGGCCGGGTGGTTGTCGAGGCGGAGTTGGACACCGGCTCCGTCGCGCGCCGGCTGAAGCGGGAGATCACTGAGGTCTTCGGCCACGTCAGCGACGTCCAGGTGATGGCCAGCGGCAACCTGCGCAAGGGCAGCCGGTACCTGATTCGGGTGACGAAGGACGGTGAGGGACTGGCCCGCCAGACCGGCCTGCTCGACCTGCGGGGGCGCCCTGTTCGGGGACTGCCGAGGCAGGTCGTCGCCGGCGGTAGTTGCTGCTCGGCGGCCGCCTGGCGGGGGGCCTTCCTCGCGCACGGCTCGCTGACCGAACCCGGGCGGTCATCTGCATTGGAGGTGACTGCCCCCGGTCACGAGGCTGCCGTCGCGCTCGTCGGGGCCGCGCGTCGCCTCGGCATCGCCGCCAAGGCCCGCGAGGTGCGCGGGGTCGACCGCGTCGTCGTACGCGACGGAGACGCCATCGGTGCAATGCTGACCAAGCTGGGCGCGCACCAGTCCGTGCTGGCCTGGGAGGAACGCCGGATGCGCCGCGAGGTGCGGGCCACCGCCAATCGGCTGGCGAACTTCGACGACGCCAACCTGCGCCGGTCCGCTCGGGCTGCCGTCGCCGCCGCCGCCCGGGTGCACCGGGCGATGGAGATTCTCGACAGTGATGCACCGGAGCACCTGTTGCAGGCCGGCCGGCTCCGCCTCCAGCACGGTCAGGCGTCGCTGGAGGAGTTGGGCTCGCTGGCCGACCCGCCGATGACCAAGGACGCCGTGGC